>NZ_JBSFJC010000042.1:0-62741 GCF_053597855.1 Kitasatospora sp. NPDC001225 | reverse complement strand
GGCCGCCGCACTCGGCCTGGCCGGAGCCGCGCTCGGCCTGGCCGTCGGCCTCGCCGCCGCCCACTGGCTGCCGCAGGTCCCCCGGCTGGCCGACAGCCCGTGGCCGCACCGGCTCCCCATCGACCTGCCGGTCTCCTCGGCGATCGCCGCCACCATCACCACCTGGCACTGGCGCGGCAGCCGCCCGGCCCGCACGGCACAGCACCGACTCCCCACCGCACCCCTCCCCGAAAGGCAGACGTCATGATCGTCATCATGGGCGCCGGTGGCGCCACCGGCGGCGCCACCCTCCGCAGCCTCGCCGCCCTCGGCGCACCGAGCCGCGCCCTCAGCCGCGAGCCCGCCCGGCTGGCCGCCGCACTCGACGAGCGCACCCTCGCCCGCACGGCCACCCTCCCGGCGGACGCCGCCGACCCGGCCTCCCTGCGCGCGGCCTTCCGCGGCGCGCACCAGCTCTTCCTCACCATGGCCAACGGCCCGCAGCAGGTCCGGTACGAGCTGAACGCGATCGAGGCGGCGGTCGACTGCGGCGTGGAGCACATCGTCAAGGTCTCCGCGCCCGCCGCCGAGCCGGACTCCCCCGTCGCCGTCTCCCGCGGCCACCACCTGATCGAGGAGCGGCTGCGCTCCTCCGGCATCACCACCACCGTCCTGCGGCCGTACGCGTTCATGCAGAAGCTGCTACTCCTGGCGCCCGGCATCGCCGCCGCCGGGATGGTGCACGGCGCGCTGGGACAGGCGCGTTGCAACTACGTGGACGCCCGGGACATCGGGGACGCGGCGGCCGAGGTGCTCACCCGCCCCGAGCTCGCCGGTGGCACCTATCCGCTCACCGGCGGGCGGGCCTACAGCTACCCGGAGCTCACCGCGCTGCTGGGCGAGCTGCTCGGCCGGCCGGTCCGCTACCTCGACCTGGGCCCGTCCGAGCTGCACGCCCACCTGGTCGGCCGGGCCGGGATGCCGGACTGGCTGGCCACCCACGTGGTGGAGATCCAGCAGCTCGCGGTGGTCCGCAAGGAGACGCCGGACGACACCTTCCTCCGCCTCGCCGGACGCGCTCCGCGCACCCTGGAGGCCTTCCTCGGCGAGAACCTGCACCGGTTCCGCTGACCGCCGGGCCGTACGGCGGGCCGGGGCCGGACCGAGGGGACCGGAGCGCGAAACCCGGCCCGCCGACGGCCCGCCACCCGAAGGGAGCAGCATTCGCTGTGGTGTGGATCACGGTCGAAGAATCGACCTGACGATCCGTCAATTCCACTGACACCTCGTCACATGGGTTCCAACGGGGCTCAGTTATTGACTGATGAAGCGTCAGATTCGGCCACTCCGGCGCCAGTTGGGCCGTGTGTCCGCTCCTGCCGGGTCGCCGCGCCGGGGCTACCATCGGTCGGGTTGTCCGCTCCGGCCCCGGAGTGGGGTCACCCGATCAGGCGGTGCTCCCACCGCCCCAGGGGCCGGGCATCGGTCGGAACGGGGCGAGGACGAGGAGCGCACGGCTGCCATGACAGCTGAACCGAGCCACCCGGAGCAGTACCCCACGCCACCGCAGGATCCGACGCCCCACGCCGACCCCGTCCAGGGGTCCACGCCCCACGCCGAGCCCGCCCAGGCGCCGGTGCCGCAGGCCGAGCCGACCATCGCCCTGTTCCCCGGCCGCCCGGCCGCCGCCCCGCGCACCCTGGTCGACGTGCTGGACGCCACCATGTCCGCCCACCCCGACGAGCCCGCCCTGGACGACGGGCACACCGTGCTCAGCTACCGCGCGCTGGCCGCCGAGGTCGAGCAGCTGCGCCGCCGGCTGGCCGCCGCCGGGATCGGCCCGGGCGACCGGGTCGGCGTGCGCGTGCCCTCCGGCACCAACGACCTGTACGTCTCGATCCTCGCGGTGCTCGCCGCCGGGGCCGCCTACGTCCCGGTGGACGCCGAGGACCCGGACGAGCGCGCCGAGCTGGTCTTCGGCGAGGCCGCCGTCGCCGCCGTACTCGGCGCCGGGCGCGGCCTGGCGACCACCGGCGAACGCGCTCCCGCCCTGGAGCGCCGCCCCACCCCCGCCGACGACGCCTGGATCATCTTCACCTCCGGGTCGACCGGCAAGCCGAAGGGCGTGGCCGTCACCCACCACAACGCCGCCGCCTTCGTGGACGCCGAGGCCGCGCTCTTCCTCCAGGAGGAGCCGATCGGCCCCGGCGACCGGGTGATGGCCGGCCTCTCGGTGGCCTTCGACGCCTCCTGCGAGGAGATGTGGCTGGCCTGGCGGCACGGCGCCTGCCTGGTGCCGGTCCCCCGCTCCCAGGTGCGCAGCGGCGCCGACCTCGGCCCGTGGCTGGCCGAGCAGGAGATCACCGTGGTCTCCACCGTCCCGACCCTGGCCGCGCTGTGGCCGGCCGAGGCCCTCAACGAGGTGCGGCTGCTGATCTTCGGCGGCGAGGCCTGCCCGCCCGAGCTGGTGCAGCGCCTGGTCACCGAGGGCCGCGAGCTGTGGAACACCTACGGCCCCACCGAGGCCACCGTGGTCGCCTGCGCCGCCCTGCTGACCGGCGAGGGCCCGGTGCGGATCGGCCTGCCGCTGGACGGCTGGGACCTCACCGTGGTGGACGAGGCCGGCCTGCCGGTCGCCCCCGGCGGCACCGGTCAGCTGGTGATCGGCGGGGTGGGCCTGGCCCGCTACCTCGACCCGGAGAAGGACGCCGAGAAGTACGCGCCGCTGCCCTCGCTGGGCTGGGAGCGCGCCTACCGCAGCGGCGATCTGGTCCAGGCGGACCCGGCCGGCCTGCTGTTCCTCGGCCGCACCGACGAGCAGATCAAGCTGGGCGGCCGCCGGATCGAGCTCGGCGAGGTCGACGCGGCCCTGCAGGCCCTGCCCGGCGTGGCGGGCGCGGCGGCCGCCGTCCGGACCGCGCGCGGCGGCAACCAGCTGCTGGTCGGCTACCTGGTGGTCCAGGACGGCTTCGACCGCGAGCAGGCCGTCGAGCGGCTGCGCGCCGAGCTGCCCGCCGCCCTCGTGCCGCTGCTGGCGACCGTCGAGGCCCTGCCCACCCGGACCTCCGGCAAGGTCGACCGGGCCGCCCTGCCCTGGCCGCTGCCCGAGCTGGAGAACGCGGGCCCCGGCGAGGAGCTGTACGGCACCGAGGCCTGGCTGGCCGAGCAGTGGTCGGAGATCCTCGGCGTGCGGGTCGGCGGCCCGCGCGACGACTTCTTCGCGATCGGCGGCGGCAGCCTGGCCGCCGCCCGGCTGACCACCCTGCTGCGCACCCGCTACCCGAGCGCGGCCGTGCTGGACATCTACCAGCACCCGACGCTGCGCAAGCTCGCCCGGCACCTGGAGCGCTCCGCCGGCGAGAGCGCCGAGGCCCGTACCGTCGCCCTGGTGCCGACCAGGGCCAAGCTCCTCCAGCTGCTCCTGCTGGTCCCGCTGTTCACCGTCGTCGGCCTGCGCTGGACGGTCGCCCTGCTGGCCGCCGGGAACCTGCTGACCCACCTCGGCGACTACCCGTGGGCGCCCACCGCCTCCTGGTGGTGGGTCGGCGCGGGCGCGCTCGCGCTGTACACCCCGGCGGGCCGGCTGGCCGTCGCGGCGGGCGGCGCCCGGCTGCTGCTGCGCGGCGTGCGCCCGGGCAGCCACCCGCGCGGCGGCTCCGTCCACCTGCGGCTGTGGACCGCCGAGCGGCTCGCCGAGCTGAGCGGCGCGGACTCGCTGTCCGGCGCCTGGCTGACGCGCTACGCCCGGGCGCTGGGCGCCAAGGTCGGGCCCGAGGTGGACCTGCACTCGCTGCCGCCGGTCACCGGGATGCTGAAGCTGGGCCGCGGCTGCGCGGTCGAGGCCGAGGTGGACCTGTGCGGCTACTGGCTGGACGGTGACCGGCTGCTGATCGGCCAGGTCAAGATCGGCTCCGGTGCCGTGGTCGGCACCCGGTCGACGCTGCTGCCCGGTGCCCGGGTCGGCAAGCGCGCCCAGGTGGCGGCCGGCTCCAGCGTCACCGGGCAGGTGCCGACCGGCCAGCGCTGGGGCGGCGCGCCCGCAGTCAAGCTGGGCCGCACCGAACGCGCCTGGCCCAAGGAGCGCCCCGCCCGCCGGGCCCGCTGGGCCTCGCTGTACGGCGCCAGCGGTGCCGTACTCGGCCTGCTGCCGGCACTGCCGGCGCTCGCCGCGCTGGCCGTGCTGTCCCGGTTCGTCGAGCAGGGCGCGGCGCTCGGCCCGGCGCTCGGCGGCGCGCTGCTCGGCCTGCTGCCCGCCACGCTGGCGTTCGGCGCGGTGTACGCGGCGCAGCTGGTGGTGCTGGTCCGGCTGCTGAGCACCGGCCTGGTGCCCGGGACGCACCCGCTGCACGGCCGGGTGGGCTGGCAGGCGTGGACCGTCACCCAGCTGATGGACCGGGCCCGCGAGGTGCTGTTCCCGCTCTACGCCGGGCTGGTCACGCCGCTGTGGCTGCGCACCCTCGGGATGCGGGTCGGCCGGGGCGCGGAGGTGTCCACGGTGCTGGCGCTGCCCAGCCTGACCACGGTCGGCGACGGCGCGTTCCTGGCCGACGACACCCTGATCGCCCCGTACGAACTCGGCGGCGGCTGGGTGCGGCTCGGCGAGGCGAAGGTCGGCGAGCGGGCGTTCCTCGGGAACTCGGGGATGACCGCGCCGGGCCGCTCGGTGCCCAAGCGCGGCCTGGTGGGCGTGCTGTCGGCGACGCCGGCGAAGGCGAAGAAGGGCGGCTCGTACCTGGGCATGCCGCCGATGCGGCTGCCGCGCTCGGCGGACCTGGCCGACCAGAGCCTGACCTACGAGCCGCCGGCCCGGCTGCTGTGGGCGCGCGGGCTGGTCGAGGTGGCCCGGCTGGTGCCGGTGCTGGCCTCGGCGGCGCTGGGCCTGCTGACCGTGGCGGCGCTGTCCTGGCTGGCGGCCGGCTCGCCGCTGACCGCCGCGCTGCTGTCGGGCCTGGTGCTGCTGGCGGCCGGCGCGCTGGCCTGCCTGGTCTCGGCCGCCGCCAAGTGGCTGCTGGTCGGACGGTTCCGGGCGGTGGAGCACCCGCTGTGGAGCGGCTTCGTGTGGCGCAACGAGCTGGCGGACACCTTCGTGGAGATGCTGGCGGTGCCGTGGCTGGTCGGCGCGGTGCCGGGCACCCCGGTGCTGAACCTGTGGCTGCGCTCGATCGGCGCGCACGTCGGGCACGGGGTCTGGTGCGAGAGCTACTGGCTGCCGGAGGCAGACCTGGTCACCCTCGGCGACGGGGTCACCATCAACCGGGGCTGCGTGGTGCAGACGCACCTCTTCCACGACCGGATCATGCGGATGGATACTGTGGTCCTCCGCGAGGGCGCCACCCTGGGCCCGGGCGGCATCGTGCTGCCCGGCAGCACGGTGGGCGCGCGCAGCACGCTGGGCCCGGCCTCGCTGGTGATGCGCGCCGAGTCCGTCCCCGCCGACACGCGATGGCTGGGCAACCCGATCGAGGCGTGGCAGAGCACGCCGTGACCACCTCCCCGTCCCCCCGTCCCGGCCCGCAGGAAGCGCACGTCCCCGTGAAGCCCAAGCACGTCCCGGCGGCCGCCGGCGCCCCGGACCCGTACTTCCCGAACAGCGGCGACCACCGCTACCGGGTGCACCGCTACGAGCTGGCGCTGGACTACCGGCCCGGGCCCAACCGGCTGGCCGGCTCGGCCCGGCTGAGCGCGGTCGCGGACGCGGCGCTGGCGGAGTTCGCGCTCGACCTGGCCGAGTTCCGGATCGGCCGGGTGCTGGTCGACGGCAAGGCCGCCCGCTACACCCACCGCGGCGGCAAGCTGCGGATCCGCCCCGCCAGGGCGCTCGCGCCGGGCGCGGCGTTCACCGTCGAGGTGCACTACGCGGGCAACCCGCGCCCGGTGCGCAGCCCGTGGGGCGGCCTGGGCTGGGAGGAGCTGACCGAGGGCGCGCTGGTGGCGAGCCAGCCGGTCGGCGCGCCGTCCTGGTTCCCGTGCAACGACCGCCCCGCCGACAAGGCGACCTACCAGCTGGCGGTCACCACGCCGTCCCCGTTCACGGTGGTGGCGAGCGGCCGGCTGCTGACCCGCACCACCCGGGCGTCCAGCACCACCTGGGTGTACGAGCAGAGCGCGCCGACCCCGACGTACCTGGTGACGGTGTCGATCGGGCACTACCGGCCGGTGCCGTTGGCGGTGCGCCCGGCGGTGCCGCAGACCGGCTACGTGCCGGAGCGGCTGGCCGCCGCCTTCGCCCGGGACTTCGCCCGGCAGCCGGAGATGGCGGCGTACTTCGGCGAGGTCTTCGGCCCGTACCCGTTCGGCGAGTACGCGGTGGTCGTCGCGGACGAGGAGCTGGACGTCCCGGTGGAGGCGCAGGGCGTCGCCACCTTCGGCACCAACCACCTCGGCGGCGGCTGGGAGCGCGAGCGGCTGATCGCCCACGAGCTGGCCCACCAGTGGTTCGGCAACAGCGTCACCATCGCCGACTGGCGGCACATCTGGCTCAACGAGGGCTTCGCCAAGTACGCGGAGTGGCTCTGGTCCGAGCACGCCGGCGGCCCGGGCGCGGCCGTGCACGCCGCCGCCGCGCACCGGCTGCTGGCCGGGCTGCCGCAGGACCTGACGCTCGGCGACCCGGGCCGCAGGCTGATGTTCGACGACCGGCTGTACCAGCGCGGCGGGCTGGTGGTGCACGCGCTGCGGCGGGCGCTCGGCGACGACGCGTTCTTCGCGATGCTGCGGGACTGGACGGGCGCCAACCGGCACGGCGTGGTCGCCACCGCCGACCTGCGCGCGCACGCCGCCCGGTACACCGCCGCGCCGCTCGGCCCGCTCTTCGAGGCCTGGCTGGAGCGGCCGGAACTGCCGCCGCTGCCGGGCTGATCCGACGACCGGGCCCGGCCTGATCCGGTCACCGGGCCCGGGCGAGGGGTTATGGGGCCCGTGCGCGGGATTATTGGGTCGGCGTCGCGGCCGGGCTGGACTACTGTCCGTGCACATGTCGATGAGTCCAGAAGCCCACATGACCGACCTCCCCTCCGAGCTGCTGCCCGCCACCCGCCGAGCCCTGCTGCACCGGCTCGCCGTCGCCCAGGCCGAGGGGCGCACGCCCTCGATGGTCGCCGGGGTGCTGCGCGACGGGCGGCCGGTGTGGAGCGGCGCCCGCAGCATGGTCGACGGGCACGCGCCGACCCCGGACGTCCAGTACCGGATCGGCTCGCTCACCAAGACCTTCGTCGCCGTGCTGGTGATGCGGCTGCGCGACGAGGGCCTGCTCGACCTCGCCGACCCGCTCTCCCGCCACCTGCCCGGCACCCCCGCCGACGACGCGACCGTCGTCCAACTGCTCGCGCACTCCTCCGGCCTGACCGCCGAGACCCCCGGCCCGTGGTGGGAGCGGACCGAGGGCTCGCTGCGGCCCGGCCTCGACGACGTCCTGGAGGCCGACCGGCCGCTGAAGCACCCCGCCGGGCGGGTGCACCACTACTCCAACCCCGGCTACGCGCTGCTCGGCGCCCTGGTCGCGAAGCTGCGCGGCGAGCCCTGGGGCGAGGTGCTGCGCCGCGAGGTGCTGGCCCCGCTCGGCATGGACCGCACCACGCTGCTGCCCGAGCACCCGCACGCCGGGGGCTTCGCCGTCCACCCCTGGGCCGACGTCATGCTGCCCGAGCCGCTCACCGACACCGGGCTGATGGCGCCGGCCGGCCAACTCTGGTCCACCATCGCCGACCTGGCCCGCTGGGCGGCCTTCCTGACGGCCGGCGACGACAGGGTGCTGTCCGCCGACACCGTCGCCGAGATGCGCCGCCCGGCCGTCGCCCCGGACGACGCCGAGTGGACCAGCGGCTACGGCCTCGGCCTGCAACTGCGCCGCGACGAGGGCCGGCTGCTGTACGGGCACACCGGCTCGATGCCCGGCTTCACCGCGGGCCTGTGGATCAGCGAGGCCGACGGCCTGGCCGCGTACGCCCTCTCCAATGCCACCAGCGGCGCCAGCGCCGCGTCGCTGGCCGCCGAGTTGATCGCGCTCACCGCCGACCTGGAGCCCCGGCTGCCCGAACCGTGGCGCCCGCTCGCCGAGGTGGACGCGGAGCTGCTGGAGCTCACCGGCCCCTGGTACTGGGGCGCCGCGCCGGCCGCCCTGCGGCTGCGGCCCGGGCGGGTGCTGGAGCTCACCCCGCTCACCGGCCGCGGCCGGGGCTCGCGCTTCCGGCCCGAGGCGGACGGCACCTGGACCGGTGTGGAGAACTACTACGCGGGCGAGACCCTGCGGGTGGTCCGCCACCCCGACGGCACGGTCAGCCACCTCGACGTCGGCTCCTTCGTCTACACCCGCGAGCCGTACGGCCCGGCCGGCGCCGTCCCGGGCGGGGTCGACCCGGAGGGCTGGCGGGCGTTCTGAGCGGCGCGCCGCTCTCCTCACGACAGCGGCACGTCGGATCGTCACGACGACGACGTGACGCGAGCGGCGTGACGGCGCGATCGTGACGACAGCGGCGTGACAGCAGCCGCGTGACGACCGCGGGGTCGCGACAACGGGGGCGTGCGGTGCGGCCGTACGCCCCCGTGGTGCGTGTTGTCCACCCCCCGCGAACGAGCGCCCGGTGCCGGGCAGATGACCGCCGGGCCACGGGTGGTGCCATTCAACAGGTGCACATCTGCGGTCCTCCGGGCCGCAACATGAATGCCAACCGATTCGGAGAGAAACACGGGGACCGGTTCGCGTCCATGCCCAACCGCCTGCGGACCGGGACGGTGCCCTGGTGATCCACGGCACCGCCGATCGTGCTGCCCTGGAGGGTCCGCCATGACCACCGTCCCCACGTACGCTCCGTCCGCAGTCACCACCACCCACGACGCCCCGGCGGTCCCCGCGCCCCGCCCCCACCGGCCCGCCGCCCCGGCCTCGTACACCGTCTCCCTCGCCCGCGACGAGGACGACGTGCGCGCCGCCCAGCGGCTGCGCCACCAGGTCTTCGGCACCGAGCTGGGCGCCGAACTGCACAGCCCGGTCGCGGGCCTGGACGTCGACCCCTTCGACGAGTTCTGCGACCACCTGCTGGTCCGCGAGGGCGAGCAGGGCGCCGTCGTCGGCACCTACCGGCTGCTGCGCCCCGAGGCCGCGCGCCGGGCCGGACGGCTGTACTCCGACGGCGAGTTCGACCTCTCCGCGCTCGCGCCGGTCCGCCCCGGCCTGGTCGAGCTCGGGCGCTCCTGCATCCACCCGGACCACCGGGGCAACGGCGCCGTCATCAACCTGATGTGGGGCGGCATCGCGCGCTACCTGGCCGACACCGGCAACACCTGGGTCGGCGGCTGCTGCTCGATCGAGCTGGCGGACGGCGGCGCCACCGCGGCCCGGGTCTGGGACACCGTCAGCGCCAAGCACCTGGCGCCCGAAGAGTACCGGGTCACCCCGCACCGTCCCTGGGACGCCACCGGGGTGGCGCGCGCCGAGCGGGGCGCGCTGCCGGCCCTGCTCCGCGGCTACCTGCGGCTCGGCGCCTGGGTCTGCGGCGCGCCCGCGTACGACCCGGACTTCGACTGCGCCGACCTGTACGTGCTGCTGTCGCTGGAGCGCACCGACCCGCGCTACCTGCGGCACTTCCTGTCCGGCGGACCCGCCTCGGGCGCCTCGTCGTGAGCGTCTGGCTGCCCACCGCGACCTGCCGGCCCGAGACCTGCCTGGCCGACGTCCCGCCGAGGGTCTCCCACCCCCGGCGGGCGCTGCGGCTGACGGCCTGTCTGGCGGCGGTGCTGGCCGGGGTCGTGCTCCTCCCGCCGGTCCGGCTGCTCCCGGACCGCGCCCGGAACCGGCTGGCCCGGCTCTGGGCCCGGGTCGTGCTGCGCACCCTCGGGGTGACGGTCCACCTCGCCGGGCCCGACGGCTGGGGGCCCGGCGCGGACGGCGGGGTGCTGGTGGTGGCCAACCACGTGTCCTGGCTGGACATACCGCTGCTCGCCGCCGGGCGGCCGGGCCGGTCGCTGGCCAAGACCGAGGTCCGGAAGTGGCCGGTGCTCGGACCGCTGATCGCCTTGGGCGGCACCGTCTTCCTGGACCGCGACCGGCTGCGGACGCTGCCGGACACCGTCGCGACGGTGGCCGAGGTGCTGCGCTCCGGCCACCCGGTGATCGTCTTCCCGGAGGGGTCGACCTGGTGCGGGCGGGAGAGCGGCCGGTTCCGGCCCGCGCTGTTCCAGGCGGCGGTGGAGGCGGGTGCCGACGTCCAGCCGGTGACGATCCGCTACCGGCTGGCGGACGGACGGCCGACCAGCGTGCCCGCCTTCATCGGGGACGACGGGCTGCTCACCTCGCTCGCCCGGGTGGTCGCGGCCCGCGGGCTGGTCGCCGACGTGACCTTCCTGCCGCCGATACCACCGCCCGGGCCCCGGCCCGGGCGGGCGGGCGCCCGGCGCGAACTGGCCCGCACGGCGCAGGCGGCGGTGGAAGGGATCCGCTGACCTCGCGCGACCTCCTGTGACCTCGCGCGACCTCCTGTGACCTCGCGCAACCTCCCGCGACCTCCTGACAGCACCTCACCGGTCGGTCCCGGCGGCTCAGGCGACGCCCGCCCCGGCCAGGTCCTCCGGCTGCGGCTCTTCGGAGGCCGCTGGGGCGAGCGGGCGGGCCCGGCCGACCAGGACGGCGACCAGGACCGCGGTGACGGCGAGCGCGGCCGAGCCGCAGCGCAGCGCGAGGTGGATGCCGTCGACGAAGGCCCCGTCCACCGCCTGGCGCACCGGCTCGGGCAGTGCGCCGGCCGCGCCGCCACCGCCGTGGGCCGCGCTGGTCGGCGCGTCCGCGATCGGGCCGACGGCCTCCGGCGGGACGCCGAGCCGGTGCAGGGCCGAGGTCAGCCCGTCGGTCATCCGGTTGGTCAGGACGGCGCCGAGCACCGCGATCCCGAGCACGCCGCCGAGTTCGCGCAGGGTGTTGACGGTCGCCGAGGCCATCCCGGTCTGCGCCGGGGCGACCCGCTGGAGCACCGCGACCGAGACCGGGGTGAAGGTCAGCCCCATGCCGAAGCCCATCGTGAACAGCGTCCACAGGTACTCCGGGTAGCGGGCGTGGTCGCCGTACAGCGACAGCCCGCCGAGACCGAGCGCGCACAGCGCGAGGCCCAGCACCATCGGCGGCCGGGGGCCGTAGCGGGCGGCGAACCGGCCGGACAGCGGCCCGGCGACCACCAGCATCGCGGTCATCGCCAGCCCGGCGTACCCCGCGCCGGACGGGGACCAGCCGAGCACGCCCTGCATCATCAGCGGCAGGAAGAACAGCGCCCCGAACATCCCGAAGCTCACCATGAACCCGCTGAGCAGCGCACCGCTCAACGCGCCGTCCCGGAACAGCCGCAGCTCCAGCATCGGCTCGGCCAGGCGCAGTTCGAGCAGCAGGAAGGCGGCCAGCAGGACGGCGGCGGCAGCGCCGCAGCCGGTCACCCGGGGGTCGGTCCAGCCTCGCGTGGGGCCCTCGATCAAGGCGTAGACGAGCAGGCCGAGGCCCGCCGCCGAGAGCGCGAACCCGCCGAAGTCGATCCGCCGGGCGCGCGGCGGGATCTCCGGGAGGACCTTGGCGGCGAGCAGGACGCCGGCCACGCCGATCGGCACATTGATCCAGAACACGCTGGCCCAACCGAAGTGTTCGACCAGCGGGCCGCCGATCACCGGGCCGATCGAGAGGCCGATCGCGGACACCCCGGACCACACGCCGATCGCCTTGGCCCGCTCGCGCTCGTCGGTGAACACGTGCCCCAGCAGGGTCAGGCTGCCGGGGGTGAGCAGCGCGGCCCCGACCCCCTGGACCATCCGGCCCGCGACCAGCACGCCGATCGTTCCGGCGAGCGCGGCCACGGCGGAGCCGAGCGTGAACAGGCCGAGCCCCAGTACGAACATCCGGGTACGGCCGTGGCGGTCGCCCAGCGCGCCGCCGGTCAGGACGAGTGCGGCGTAGATCAGGCTGTAGCCCTCCGCGACCCACTGGAGACCGCTGATCCCGGCGTCCAGCTCCTGCCCGATGCGGGGCAGGGCGACATTGACGACGACGTTGTCCAGCATGGCCATGAACATGGCGATGCAGAGCGTGAGCAGCGCGAGCCGTTTGCGGCGGGCGCTCGACTTCTCCATGGGTTCCCTTCCGATCATGAGCCCCTAACAGTGTTAGGGGTCGGCGTGACAGCCACAGAGTGCACCTAACGGTGTTAGATTGCAAGCGGGAATCGACCGCACCACCGGAGGCGTCCGCACAGCCATGCCGCAGAACCACACCGACACACCCGGAACCGACGACGCGACACCCGCCCTGACCAGGGAGGCCCTCGCCCAGGCCGCACTGCGCGTCCTGGAACGGGACGGCCTGGCCGGGCTGTCCATGCGCAAGGTCGCCGCCGAGGTCGGCGTCAAGGCGGCCTCGCTGTACTGGCACGTCCGCAACAAACAGGAACTCCTCGACCTGCTCACCGACGCGGTGATGGGCTCCGCCGAGCCCCCGCCGCGCGAGGGCGACTGGCGCGAACAGTTCCACGCGTACTGCTGGCGCTACCGCCGCCTGCTGCTCGGCACCCGGGACGCGGCCAAGGTCGTCGCCGGCCGGCTCGCCCCCGGACCCAACCTGCTCGGACTCATGGAGGACCAGCTGGACCGGCTCCGCGCGGCCGGCTTCACCGACGCCGACGCCGCCATGGCCAGCTACCTGCTCGGCGCCTTCGTCCAGGGCTTCGTGCTCCAGGAGCAGTCGCCGATCTCGGCCTCCGAGGTCCTCGGCACCAGCCGCCGGGACATCGCCGACGCCGCCGGAGACCTGTTCCGCGCCCTGCCCGCCGAGACCTTCCCCAACCTGGTCGACCTCGCCGACGACCTCACCGAGCCGAACATGGACGCCCGCTTCGAGTTCGGCGTCCAGCGGATCCTCGACGGCCTCGCGGCCCTGCTGCCGCCGGAGCGGCGCTGAGCCCAGGGCCCGGGGCCGGTCCTCCCCGTCCCGGGCCTCCATCCACGCCGCCTCCTCGGGCCGGACCCCGGCCTCCGGCAACGGGTAGGCTCACCGGGCCCCGCCCGTACGACCACGGAGGAGTCACCGATGCCCGAGCCGTACCCCCTCTACGAACCCTACGCACAAGGCCTGTTGGACGTCGGCGACGGTCAGCTGATCCACTGGAACGCCTCCGGCGACCCGGCCGGCAGGCCGGCCGTGGTGGTGCACGGCGGGCCCGGCTCCGGCCACAGCCCGGGCGCCCGACGGTACTTCGACCCGGAGCGCTACCACCTCGTCCAGTTCGACCAGCGCGGCTGCGGGCTCAGCCGGCCGCACGCCGCCGACCCGTCGACCAGCCTGGAACACAACACCACGGCGCACCTGATCGCCGACATGGAGCGGCTGCGCGAGCACCTCGGCATCGACAAGTGGCTGCTGTACGGCGGCTCGTGGGGCTCCACGCTGATCCTCGCGTACGCGCAGGCGCACCCGGAACGGGTCTCCGCGATCGTGATCTGCGGGGTCACCATGACCCGCCCCGAGGAGACCGACTGGCTCTACCGGGGCGTGGGCCGCTTCCTGCCCGGGCCCTGGGAGGAGTTCCGGGACTTCCTTCCGCCCGCCGACCGGGACGGGGACACCGTCGAACTGCTCGCCGCCTACAGCCGGCTGCTCAACAGCGCCGACGAGTCCGTCCGCCGGGCCGCCGCCAACGCCTGGGCCACCTGGGAGGACGCGGTCATCTCCCACGAGTCGCTGGGCAAGCCGAACGCGTACACCGACCGCCCCTCCGAGGCGCTGATGGGCTTCACCCGGATCACCGCCCACTACTTCTCGCACCAGGCCTTCCTGCCGGACGGCCAACTGCTGCGCGACGCCGGACGGCTGGCCGGAATCCCCGGCGAGCTGATCCACGGCCGACTGGACCTCGGCGGACCGCTCGCCACCGCCTGGCAGCTGGCCAAGGCCTGGCCGGACGCGCGGCTCACGGTCATCGACGAGTCCGGGCACACGGGGAGTCCGCGGATGCGGGAGGCAGTCCTGGCCGCGATCGAACGCTTCGCCTGAGCGCTCCGCAGCCCTGGGGTCGGGCCGTTCCGGCCAACGGCCCGGCCCTACGGCGACCGTAGAATACGGCGCATGATCGCCTATGCCCCAGCCGCCCTGTTCTTCGTCCTGTTCGGACTCGGGGTACTACGCGACCGTCGCCAGTTCAGCAACGCCATCCTGCTCGGCATCGCCGTCTCACTGCTCTCCCTCGCCGTGCTCGCCGAACTGCGCAGAGCCCCCACCCTGGTGGTGGAGATCGCGATGGTGGCGATCTTCCTCCTGCCGACCGTCGGAACGGTGGCCCTGATCTGGTTCCTCATCGCCAACGGCCTGACCATGATCCGCAAGGAGGGCAGACGGCCGGCCAACCTGCTCTCGCTGCTCGCCGGTCTGGGCATCGTCGCCGTCATCCTGATGCTGTTCGTGGCCCTCGCCCTCCGCTCGGCCCGACTGGGCATCGTGGTCGGCACCCTGCTCCTGGTGATCGGCTACGTCTCCTTCCTCTTCACCTGCTTCATCGGCTACGCCTTCCTCTACGGCCGCCACCGGCCCCGCCAGGACGTGGACTTCGTGGTCGTGCTCGGCTCCGGACTGATCGGCGGCGAGCGCGTCCCGCCGCTGCTCGCCAGCCGGCTGAACCGGGGCCGCGAGGTGTACGAGGAGCAGGCCGCCCGCGGCAACCCGCCGGTCCTCATCACCTCCGGCGGCCAGGGGCCGGACGAGAAGCTGCCGGAGTCCCACGCGATGGCCGACTACCTGGTCGAACACGGCTTCCCCGCCGAGCACATCGAACGGGAGGACCGCTCGCGCACCACCGAGGAGAACCTGCGGTTCAGCAAGGCCATCATGGAGCAGGCCAAGCCTGACTACCGCTGTGTCGTGGTCACCAACAACTTCCACGCCTTCCGGGCCGCCCTGCTCGCCCGCGAGACCGGCGTCAACGGCCACGTCTTCGGCTCCCCCACCGCCCGCTACTACTGGCCGAGCGCGACCATCCGCGAGTTCGCCGCGATCTTCCTGTCCCACAAGCTGGTCAACTTCGGTATCTGCGGCCTCATCGCCCTCTGTGGCCTGCTCGGGGCACTCTGAGCGGCCCCTGCCGCTCTGACCTCTCCGGCTGCTCCGAGTGCCAGGTTCGGGCCCCGGTCGCCACAGCGGCCGGGGCCCGACCGTTTCCGGTGCGGGTACGGCGACCACCCGGCCGGGCCACCCGCTCGGTCAGGCCTCCGGGCGGTCAGGCCGCCGGACGGGGGACCAGGATCGCGCAGGTGGTGGTGGCGTGCGCGTAGAGCTTGCCGTTCTCCGCGCCCACCACCCTGGCCTCCGCCGTCGCCATCGTCCGGCCCAGGTGCAGCACCACGCCCTCACAGCGCAGCGTCCCGGAGTCGGCGAACAGCGGGCGCAGCATATGGACGTTGAGCTGGGTGGTGGTGTAGCCCACCCCGGCCGGCAGCCTGCTCAGCACGGCGCAGCCGAGGGCCGAGTCGAGCAGGGCCGCCAGGTAGCCGCCGTGCACGGTGTTCATCGGGTTGTGGAGGTGGTCTCCGGGTTCGCCCCGGAACACCGCCGTCCCCGGCTTCACCTCGGTCAGGTGGAAGCCCATGGTGCCGCAGATCGAGGGCTCCGGGATCCGCCCGGCGATCCACTCCAGCAGGATCTCCTCTCCGCTCAGGTGGGTGAACTCGGCGATCGGCGGGCCGGGCGTCCAGGTGTGGGTCCGGGTCCGCCGCTCCGGGCCGTTCGTGGGCTGCGGGCCTTCGGCGGCGATCTCATCGGTGGTCATGGGATCAACCTGCCTGGTCCGGCCGCCTGCCTCAAGTGCCTTACGGCGCGCGGTGGGTACGGGGCCGCGGCCGCCGGACCATGGCGGCCCGTGCCATGCCCGGGCGGCGGACCCCGGATGACCGCCACATGGCACCGGGGCTCCTGGCGCGCCACGCTGCACGGGACCGGCCCCCACTCCTCCCCCACCCAGGAGTCCCCATGCCCCTGCGCCCCACCGCCGCGGCGTTGTTCACCGCCGCCGTCCTCGCGCTCGGTACCGCCGTACCCGGCGCGGCCGCGGCCTCCGACACGGTTTCCACCCTGCCGTCCGCAGCCGCAGCCGTAGCCGCGGCCGCGAGCGGCAGCTTCCAGCAGGTCACCGGGTTCGGCACCAATCCGGGCAACCTCGCGATGTACACCTACACCCCCGCCGGGCTGCCCAGCGGCGCTCCTCTGGTGGTCGCGCTGCACGGCTGCGTCCAGAGCGCCACCGACTACTACCGCAGCTCGGGCTGGACCAAGTTCGCCGACCAGTACGGCTTCGCGGTGGTGTTTCCGCAGACCGGCAGCGCCAACAACAGCCTCTCCTGCTTCAGTTGGTTCGACGCGGGCAAGGCCGCCCGGGGCGTCGGCGAGGCCAGGTCGGTGGTCGAGATGGTCACCAAGGCCGAGTCCCTGTACGGCTCGGACGCCCGTCGGGTGTTCGTCACCGGGCTCTCGGCCGGCGGCGGGATGGCCGCCGACCTGCTGGCCGACTACCCCGACGTGTTCGCCGGCGGGGCGATCGACTCCGGGCTGCCCGCCCACTGCGCCGCCACCCAGGCCGCCGCCTCCGGCTGCCAGAACTCCGACCAGGGGCTCACCCCGGCCCAGTGGGGCGACAAGGTCCGGGCCGCGTACCCGGGTTACACCGGACCGTGGCCCAGGGTGGCGATCTGGCAGGGCACGGCCGACACCGTGGTCAGGCCGGTGAACGCGACCGAGCTGCGGGACCAGTGGACGAACGTCCAGGGCGTCGGCCGCCAACCGACCGGCACCCGGAGCCTCCCCGGCGGCACCACCCAGGAGCTCTACGCCGACGCGAGCGGAAAGCCCGCCGTAGCCGTGTTCACGATCAGCGGGATGGGCCACGGCCTGGCCGTCCACCCGGGCTCCGGGGCCGACCAGTGCGGAGCGACCGGCGCCTACTTCCTCGACACCATCTGCTCCGGCTACTACACCGCGCAGTTCTGGGGGCTGGACGGCGGTTCCGGCCCCACCGACCCCGGGCTGCCGGCCCCGACCGGCCTGACGGCGAGCGCGACCGCCGGTTCGATCGCCCTCGGCTGGCAGGCCGTCAGCGGCGCGGCCTCCTACCAGGTCTTCCGCAACGGCGGCCAGGTCGGCACCACGACCGGCACAGCCTTCACCGACACCGGACTCGCGGCCGGCACCACGTACGGCTACACCGTGGCGGCGGTCGACGGCTCGGGCACGGTCGGCGCCCGCTCGGCGGCGGTGACGGCGACCACCCCGGGCGGGGGTGCACCCCAGTGCTTCACCGCCAGCAACTACGACCAGGTCCTGGCCGGCCGTGCCACCCAGAGCGGCGGCCTGACCTTCGCGCTGGGCTCGGGCCAGAGCATGGGGCTCTGGAACACCTTCGTCACCCACACCCTGAAGCAGACCGGCCCGGGCTTCTACATGCTCGCCGACGGCCAGTGTTGAACGGACGGCAGCCCGCCCGCCACCGAGCAGCACCACGACCACCCGCCCCACAACGGCCCACAGCGCGACGGCCCGCACCACGACGGCCCGCGCCGCCACGCCGACCGTGAGGCTCATCCCGCCCCCACCTCCCCCTCCACCTCCGCCCGGAGCCCGGCGAACAGGTCGGTCTCGATCCCGCCCGCCGCGGCCGCCGCACCGGCCTCCGGCACCAGGCTCCAGGCGAGGTGGTAGTCCTCCGTCGGCCAGACCTCGCGCTCGATGTCCCGCGGGTGGGCCATGAAGGCCACGCCCGGCTGCACCTGGGTGGCGTGCGCCAGCATCGCCGCGTCCCGTACGGCGAACTGCTCGGCGCACGCGATCCGGGTCGTGGTGGCCAGGGCGGGCGGGGTGTCGGGCCAGCCGGCCAGCAGCTCGCCCATCTCCGAGGGGACTCCGCGTTCCGTCATGGCCGTGTGCAGGGCCTGGAACCAGGCCCTGGAGAGCGCCAGGTGGTAGTAGAGCTTGGACACCTGCCAGGGCTCGCCCTGCCCGGGGTGGCGCTGCGGGTCGGCGGCGGCTTCGACGGCCGCCACGGTGACCCGGTGGGTCATCACGTGGTCCGGGTGCGGGTACCCGCCGGTCTCGTCGTAGGTGACGACCACCTGGGGGCGGAACTCCCGGATCAGCGCGGCCAGCGGCGCCGCCGCGAGCTTCACCGGCCGGGCCGCGAAGCAGTCCTCCGGGAGCGGTTCGCCCGGCCCGGGCATCCCGGAGTCGACGAAGCCGAGGAACCTCTGGCGGACACCGAGGATCTCCCGGGCGGCCGCCATCTCCTCGCGGCGGACGCGGGCGATGTCGGCCCGGACCTCGGGCCGGTCCATGGCCGGGTTGAGCACCGAGCCGCGCTCGCCGCCGGTGCAGGTGGCGACCAGGACGTCCACGCCCTCGGCCGCGTACCGGGCGAGGGTGGCCGCGCCCTTGCTGGACTCGTCGTCGGGGTGCGCGTGCACGCTGAGCAGGCGGAGAGCGCCGGGGTGACGGGTGGACACGGGTACCTCCATGCTTGGGTGGTCGGGATCCGCTCGGCGGTCAGCGGGACGGGCGGGTGTTCGGGTAGAGCAGTGCCGGGGCGATGGCGAGTGCCGACAGGGCCAGCACCCACCAGAAGGTCTCGCCGAAGGCCGCACCCGGCTGGTCGGGGTGCCCGCCCTGCGCCTGCTGGAGTGCCAGCGTCAGCACCGCCGTGCCGAGCGCCCCGCCGAGCCGGTTGAGCACGTTGACCGCGCCCGCCGCCGCCGGCACCTGGGCCTTCTCGACGCTCCCGTACACCGCCGCCAGGCCGGGGATCGCGATCAGCCCCATGCCCGCGCCGCGCAGCGCCAGCGAGCCGGCGATCAGCCAGGCCGCCGGTTCGGAGCCGCTGCCCAGCCGGGTGAACGCGAGCGTGCCGACCAGGGAGCAGGCGATGCCGATCATGATCAGCGGACGCGGCGCGAAGCGGTCGGTGATCCGGGCGGCCAGCATGGCGGTGACCGCCGTACCGAGGGCCTGCGGCGCCAGCAGCAGACCGGCCTCCACCGCCCCGGCGTGCTTCACCTGCTGGTAGTACAGCGGCACCAGGAACATCGAGCTGTAGAGCGCGGCGCCCTGGAGGAAACTGTTCGCCGTCGCCACGGAGAACCCGCGCCGGGCGAACAGCCGCAGGTCGATCAGCGGCGCCCGGCCGGCCTTGCGGCCCACCCGCAGCGCGTGCCAGCCGTAGACCGCCACCAGCACCGTGCCCACCACCAGCGCGACCCAGCCGGCCGTCGCGCCGTCACCGATCGTCGAGAGCCCGTAGACCAGCCCGGTCAGACCGGGCGAGAGCAGCACCAGCCCCGTCACGTCCAGCCGGGGCTTCGGTATGTCCGACGCCTCGTCAGTCGGCAGCCAGCGGGCGGCGAGCAGCAGGATCACCAGCCCGACCGGCACGTTCAGCAGGAACATCCAACGCCAGTCGAAGTGCTCCAGCACCAGCCCGCCGAGGATCGGCCCCAGGACCGGGGCCAGGCTGATCGGGAGCATCAGCGTGCCCATCACCCGCCCGACCCTGGACGGCCCGGCCGCTTGTATGATGATCGCCTGGCCGAGCGGTTGAATCATCCCGCCGCCGATCCCCTGCAGCACCCGGAAGGCGATCAGACTGCCCGTCGACCAGGCCAGGCCGCACAGCGCCGATCCGAGCACGAACAGGACGACCGAGGCGAGCCACGCCCGCCGCCCGCCGAAGCGGCCGGCGGCCCAACCCGAGAGCGGCATGGTCAGCGAGATCGCCAGCAGGTACCCCGTGGCCACCCACTGCATCTCCGCGATCGAGCCGTGCAGATCGCGGCCGACGGAGTCGATGCCGACGTTGACGATCGTGCTGTCCAACAGCGCGAGCACCGGCCCCAGCGCGAGCACCGAGGCCATCTTCCACAGGCCCGCCGGAATCGGCTCCGGCGCCCCCTCCCGGACTCCTCCCGGCTGGTCCTTCGCGGCGACGGATGTCGTCATGCGCCCCTCCCCTAGTCGCAGTCGGGCCAGCGCCCCCCGAACCCGCGTGCGGCACCCCGACGCTCGCTCGGCACACTCTCGGACGCTCACCCGGGCAGCCGCTCCGGCCGCCCGAGAAGAACTTAGGCCGGACCCACTGATTGGGTCAAGCCTAATTCCTGTACCCGACCCAGCAACCTGCGCTACGCTCCCGGCATGACCGAGAACGCGACCACGCCGAGCCTGCGCGAGCTCAACAAGCGCCGCACCCGCGAGGCGATCTCGCACGCCGCGACCAGGCTCTTCATCGAACAGGGCTTCGACCGCACGACCATCGCCGAGGTCGCGGCCGCCGCGGGCGTCGCCAAGATGACCGTCACCAACCACTTCCCGCGCAAGGAGGACCTCTTCTTCGACCTGCACGAGGAGCTCGTCGTCCGGCTCGCCGCGACCGTCGCGGGGCGCGCGCCGGGCGAGTCCGCGCTCGCCGCGCTGCGCCGCGACTGCCTCGCCGGGCTCGACCGGCACGACGCCCGGCTCGGCTTCTCCGGCCCGGAGTTCGCCCGCACCGTCTTCGACAGCCCCGCCCTGGGCGCCCGGCTGCGCGAGCTGCACGAGCAGGGCGAGACGGCGCTCGCCGAGGCGCTGGCCGAGGCGGTGCACGAGAGACCCGTCGGCTTCGAGTGCCGCGTCGCCGCCGCGCTGCTCGCCGCCGTCGACCGCGCGGTGTTCGCCGAGGTGTTCCGCCGCACCCTGGCGGGCGAGGAGCAGGCGGCGATCGCCACCGCCGTCCGCCCCTCGGCGGTCCGGGCCTACGACCGTCTGGAGGGCGCCCTCGGGAGCTTCGCCGTACGGGAGGCCTAGGCCGCGGGCCCGGCCTCCGACCAGGGGCTGAACCACGTGTCCGGGCCGGAGCACCCTTGACGAAAGGTTGACCTGCTCACGGCAGAAGGTTGGCGATGGCCGCCTCTATCGTCGGCCCATGCCCTCACAGCCCATCAGGCCCACCACCCTGCCGGTCCTGCCCTACCGCAAGCCCACCCGGGGCCGTGACTACTGGGTCCTGGACAACGTGCTGCCCGACCCGGACGCCGTCCGGGAGCGCTGTCTGGCCCGCGGGGACTGGACCGAGGGCTACCCGCACCGCCCCGAGACCTGGCCAGGGCTGCGCACCATGCCGGGCCTGGAACCCGGGGAACTCGCCCGGGTCGAGTCGCTGGTCCGCAAGGCCACCGGCGCCTCCCGGCTCTGGGTGCAGAGCACCCCGGGCGGCGGCACGCTCAACCACAACTGCGTCCAGGTCGTCGGTGCCGGGGAGTCCGAGTCCCGCCCCCACACCGACTCCCGCGCGCTCTGCCGCTACGCCGCCGTCCTCTACCTCAGCCCCGGCGCCCCGAAGGACGCCGGCACCAGCTTCTACCGCCAGCAGTTCCCCGGCGGCCGCCTCGGCGGCAACCTGGTCAACGCCCCGCACACCAACCTGGTCGAGGCACTCGGCACCCGCCACGTTCCCGGCGACCACTTCACCGAGGACGTCCGCGTCCCCAACCGCTACAACCAGCTGCTCCTCTACCACGCCAACCTGATCCACAGCGCCACCGGCTACTACGGCACCGACCTGGCCGAGCGGCGGATGACGGCGGTCTTCTTCTGGATGGCCTGACCCCCACCCACTCTCCGGACGACCCGCCCCTCAGCCAGCGCCCGCGTGCGCCAGACTCGCCCTGGTCAGCGCCGCCGCCAACCGGGCCTGGTCCGCCGGCCCGACCAGCGCCCCCAGTGCGGCCGGTTCACCCGGCAGCCCGAGCGTCCGGGCCTCCGCCGGCACCCGCTCGTCGAAGTACGGCCGCAGCGAGGGCCAGACCGCCTGCGCCTCCCTCCGGCCTCCCTCATGCCCTCCATCCACGCTTGCCCTGATTCGGGCACCCCGCACCCGGGGAGGCTGGCCGCATGAACGAGCGAATCATCGGACGACATGCCCAGGCGAATGCCACGGCCGCACGAAGCGAGGCGGGCGCATGAGTCGTGACACCGTTCCCGCGACCGAGACCATCCGCCCCGAGTGGGCCGCGATCGACGAGTTGCCCACGGTCGAGCTGCTCCGGCTGATGAACGCCGAGGACCGCACGGTGCCCGAGGCCGTCGCCGGGGAGTTGGAGCGGATCGCCGCCGTGGTCGACGCCGTGGCCGTCCGGATGGCGCGTGGTGGCCGGCTGGTCTACGCGGGCGCCGGGACGGCCGGGCGGCTCGGCGTGCTGGACGCCGTCGAGTGCCCGCCGACCTTCGGCACCGATCCGGCGCTGGTCGTCGGCCTGATCGCGGGCGGGCGCCCGGCCGTCACAGCGGCGGCCGAGGGTGCCGAGGACCGCACCGACCTCGCCGAGGCCGATGTGGCCGCTCTCGCCCTCACCCCCGCCGACACCCTGGTGGGCGTCTCCGCCTCCGGCCGTACGCCCTACCCGCTGGCCGCCGTCCGCGCCGCACGCGCGGCGGGGGCGCTGACCGTCGGGCTGGCGTGCAACCGCGGCTCGGCGCTCGCGGCCGCGGCCGAGCTGGGCATCGAGGTGGAGGTCGGCCCCGAGGTGCTGGCCGGATCGACCCGGCTCAAGGCGGGCACGGCGCAGAAGCTGGTGCTCAACCTGCTGTCCACGGCCGTGATGGTCCGGCTCGGCCGGACGTACGGAAATCTGATGGTCGACCTCCGCGCCACCAACGACAAGCTGCGCGACCGCGCCCGACGGATCGTCGCCGAGGCGACCGGCGCCGACGGGACCGCGGTCGACCGCGCCCTGAGCGCGACCGGCGGCCGGGTCAAGGACGCCATCCTCTCCCTGCTCGCGGACGTGGACACCCCCACCGCCGCGCGCCTGCTCACGGCCTCGGAGGGACGGCTGCGCGAAGCCCTCCGCCTCGCCCGGCCGTAGCAGTCCTCCACCGCGCCCGGCCAAAACCCCGCCCGGCCGTAGCCCCGTCCCCCGCCGACTCACCCCAACCGCACGTCCGCCGCCACGACGACCTCGCCGAGGCGCGGGAAGTCCAGGTCCACCGACGCCCGGTGCTCCTCCGCCGTGAGCGCGGCCATCGCGTCCTCGACGAACAGCAGCCGGTACCCGTGGTCGCCGGCGGCCCGGGCGCTGGACTCCACGCCGAGGTTGGTGGCGATCCCGGTGAACACCAGGGTCTCCACGCCCCGCGCCCGCAGCAGCCCGTCCAGGCCGGTGCCCTGGAAGGCGCCGATGGTGCGCTTCACCACGACCTCGTCGGCCACCGCCGCGACCTCCGCGACCAGCCCGCTCCCGGGCGGCTGCTCGGCGACGTTCGGCCGCTCGACCCGCACCGCGACCACGGGCGCGCCCGCCGCCCGGAACTCCCGGGCCAGCTCCAGCGAGGCCTCCACCACCTCCGAACCGGTGCGCGGCGCGAGCGGGTTGGCGACGATCCGGTCCATCAGGTCGATCAGGACCAGGGCCGTACTGCGGGGATCAAGGGTGGTCATGGACGTCACGCTAGTCCAGTCACGCCGGCCCGTCCGACGACCGGCCCTCCTGCGCCCGGCCCTCCGAGGCCCGGGCCTCGGACGCCGGAGCGCCCTCCCCTGACGCCGGAACACCCTCCGCCGCCTCCCGCGCGATCTCCGCCCGGAACCCCTCGATCAGCACCCGCAGCCCGTACTCGAAGTCCGCGTCGTGGTCGGTCATCCGCAGCACGTCCACCGCCTCGCGCAGCAGCGGCAGTTCGCGCAGCTCCTCGTCCGGGAACGGCGGCCGGTCGCGGTCCGCGGTGTCCTGCCGCCAGGCCTGCTCCTCGGTGACCCAGCCCATGATGTACCGGTCGACGGTCAGCAGCAGCCGCAGCGCCGTACGCGGGCGCAGCCCGGCCCCGCACAGGGCGGCCAACTGGGCCTCGACCGCCGGGAGTTCGTCCTCGCTGGGCAGGGTGCCGGCGTGCACCCGGGCGCCGTCGCGGTAGGCGAGCAGGGCGCCGCGCTTGGCGCGGGCGTCGGCGGCGATCCACTCGGGCCAGTGCGCCGGGCCCGGCTCGCGGTCGGGCGGGAGGGCCTCGGCGAGCATCGCCTCGGCCATCAGGTCGAGCAGTTCCCGCTTGTTCTTGAAGTGCCAGTACAACGCCGGTGACTGGACGCCGAGTTCACGGGCGAGCCGGCGGGTGGTCAGCCCGTCGATGCCCTCCTCGTCGAGCAGGCGCAGCGCCGTGCGCACCACCTCGTCGCGTTGCAGCGCCATCCGATCGCCCTCCTGGGTTATCCGCTTGCCAGACCCACCTTATCGCCGATAAGTTCCCGAGCTGGAATTTATCAGCGATAAGGACGGCCGTCGCGACGCCGACGACCGCGAAGGGATCCCACCCCTCGTGACCTCCAACCCGAACCCCACCTCCGGACCCGACCCCACCTCCAGCCCCGACCGCCCCTGGTCCCGCCTGCTGCCGAACACCGCCCCCTGGCGCTCCTCCCGGGACTTCCGGCTGACCTGGACCTCCGGCACCGTCACCCTGCTCGGCTCGATCTTCACCATGACCGCGATCCCGCTCCAGATCGCCGACCTCACCGGCTCGCCGCTGGCCGTGGGCGCGGTCGGCGCGGTCGAGCTCGTGCCCGTCATCCTGTTCGGCCTCTACGGCGGCGTCCTCGCCGACCGCGCCGACCGCCGCACCGTCGCCCTGGCCACCGAGGTCGCCCTGGCCGCGCTCAGCGCCTTACTGCTGGCCAACGCGCTGCTCGGCACCCCCGCCGTCTGGCCGCTCTACGTCGCCGCCGGGGTGGCGGCGGCGATCCAGGGCATCCAGCAGCCCTCGGTCGAGGCGATGGTCCCCCGCCTGGTGCCCCAGGACCAGCTGGTGGCGGCGGGTGCCCTGCTGTCCCTGCGCTGGAGCATCGGCGGCGTGGCCGCCCCGGCGGCGGCCGGCCTGCTGATCGCGACCGCCGGCGTCCCGGCGGCCTACCTGGTCGACCTCGGCACCTTCCTGCTCTCGATCGCCCTGCTCGCCCGGGTCCGGCCGATCCCCTCGGAACGGGACGCCGAGGCGCCGCAGCTCACCGAGTTCCTCGACGGCGCCCGGTACGCGGCCCGGCGGCCCGATCTGGTCGGCACCTACCTGGCCGACCTCGCGGCCACCGTCTTCGCCCTGCCCACCGCGCTCTTCCCGTTCCTGGCCGCGGAGTTGGACGCCACCTGGGCGCTCGGCCTGCTCTACTCGGCCGGTGCGGCCGGCAGCCTGATCGCCGCCGCGACCGGCGGGTGGGCGGAGCGGGTGCACCGGCACGGCCGGCTGGTCCTGCTCTCCGCCGCCCTGGTCGGCGCGGCGACGGCGGCGGCCGCCTTCGCCCCGGGCCTGTGGGCCGTCCTGCTCTGCCTGACCGTCGCGGGCGGCGCGCACTGGGTCGGCGACACCTTCCGCAGCGCCATCTGGAACCAGTCCATTCCGGACGAACTCCGGGGCCGAGCGGCCGGGTTGGAGATGCTGATCGGCTCCGCCGGGCCGGCCCTGGGCGACCTGCGGGCGGGCGGGCTCGCGGCCCGCCAGGGCATCCGGGCGGCACTGCGCACGGGGGGCCTGCTCTGCCTCGGCAGCTCGGCCGCCGTGTCCGCCGCGCTCCCCGCACTCTGGCGCTACGACCAGCGGGCGCACCGCACCGGGCCGGTCGCGCCGGAGCCCACCCCGTGACGCGCCCGCCGCACCCACCCCACGACTGCTCAGTCCCGGACGAGCGCCGTCGCGTGCCGGTCGATCAGCTCCGCCAGCCCCCGGAGGTCGTCGACCCCGCGCTTGGGCAGCATGGTCAGCACACCGGTCTCCTCGCTGCCCTTCAACAGCAGGAACAGCCGGGGCGTCTCCAGGTAGTACCGCTGCTCCGACCAGGCGAACTCGGTGACCGAGGCCTCGGTGCTCACGACCACCCCCTGGTCGTCCAGCAGGACCCTGAACTCGCCCTTCTCCCTCGCCGTCCTCGTCACCCGCCGCACCCGCGTCGCGGGCCCCGCGAGAACCACGAGCAGCACGACCGCCACCAGCAGGGCGAGCAACCGCAGCACCGTCCCGCCGAGGACGGCGAGCAGCCCGACGACCGCCGTCCCGCCGACGGCCACCGTGTACACGGCCCGCCGCGACCGGCGTCCGGCCGCCGTGCACCGCTCCCACGCGGCGAAGGCCTCCCGGAAGTCCTCGGCCGTCGGGGTGTAGCGGACCTCGACCGACGTCACCGCCCGCTCGTCGGAACCCACGTCCCACACCCTCCGACCCATGTACGCACAACTCCTGACACCAGCTTCGCCGGATCGTAGCAAAGACCGTACGTACCCGATGCGACCGCGTCCACGGCCTCCCGGCCCTCCGGCGTGAATGCGCCGCTCCCGGCACCCACCCGTTGACCGACCACCCCGCCCGGCGGTTGGCTCACCCCGAGCCGGCCGCCGGGGAGTTCGGCGTCCACCGCCGACGCGGCACGGCCCGATCCCAGGGGAGGGAACCCGATGACCCGCATCCGCCGCCCACTGCGCGCGGCCCGCACCCTCGCGGCCGCCGCACTGGCCGCCGCCGTCTCCATCACCGTCGCCGCCCCCGCCCAGGCGGCCCCGTCCACCACACAACCGTCCACCACACGACCGTCCGCCTGGCCGGGCGGCACGGGCACCGAACGCGTCTCCGTCGGCCCCGGCCAGGCGCAGGCCACCGGCGCCTCGCAGGCCCACGGCCTGAGCGCCGACGGGCGCTACGCCGTCTTCACCTCGGAGGCGGCCGACCTGGTGCCCGGCGACACCAACGGCGCCGTCGACGTCTTCGTCCGCGACCTGTGGACCGGCCGCACCGAACGGGTCGACACCGGTCCGGGCGGCGTCCAGGCCGACGGCGCCGCCCACCACGCCGCGATCAGCGGCGACGGCCGCTACGTGGCGTTCGGTTCCAGCGCCACGAACCTCGCCCCCGGCGCCAACCGCGGCTACCAGGACGTCTACGTCCACGACCGCCGGACCGGCGAGACCCGGCTGGTCAGCGTCGGCAAGGCGCCGGGAGCCCCGCAGACCGACCGGGTGTCCGACGTCCCCTCGATCAGCTGGGACGGCCGCTACGTCGCCTACCAGTCCAACCGCAGCGACCTCGCCCCCGGCACGGTCACCTGGTTCGGCGGCAACATCTACGTCACCGACCTCTGGACCGGCGACACCCGCCTGGTCAGCGTCGGCGCGGACGGCAAGGAGGCCGACGCCTCCTCCGCATCGCCGGAGATCAGCGGCGACGGCAGCACGGTCGTCTTCATCTCCAAGGCGACCAACCTCATCGGCCCGGGCCGGCCCGACACCCTCTCCCCGGCCGCCGTCGCCGAGCTCAGGGCCGGCTCCGACGAGGAGTTCGCCGCCGACTCCCTCCGCCCGGAAGCCCGCTCAGACACCCGCCCGAACGCCCGCCCGGACACCCGCTCAGACGCCCGCCCGGACACCCGCGCAGAGCTCCTCAAGCCGCGCCTCTACCCGCTGTACGCCCGCGACCTGCGCGCCGGGCGGACCAGCCTGGCCTCCTCGGCCCCCGACGGCGGCTACAAGGGCGCGGCCGACCCGTCGATCAGCCCGGACGGCCGCTATGCCGTCTACTCCTCCTGGGTCGTCCACGGCGAGACCTCCTGGGACCGCCACTTCGAGCTCTACGTCCGCGACCTCCGGCAGGGCACCGAGACACTGGTCAGCGTCGGCCTGCCCGGGACGAAGAGCACCCTCGACTCCTTCGGCGGCCGGCTGACGGCGGACGGCCGGTGGGTCTACTTCAGCTCGGCGGCGGAGAACCTCGTCCCCGGCGACACCAACAACGCCGAGGACGTGTTCCGGCGCGACCTGTGGACCGGCCGCACCGAGCGGGTCAGCGTGGCGGGCGACGGTTCCCAGACCACCGGCTCCTCGTACGCCCCGTTCCCCGACGCCTTCGGCACCGCGGTGGTGTTCACCTCGTCCGACAGCACCCTCGTCCCGGGGGACACCAACAACGCCGAGGACGTGTTCCTCCGCCGCCTCCCGCTGTTCTGACACCCGCCCCGACCACCCTCGCCACCCCGACCGGCGCGGGTGCTCCCGGTCTCACACCGTGAGCGCCCGCGCCGAGGCCCGGATCGGCGCCGGCAGTTCCGTCCACCCCCGCAGGTACCGGTCCACCGCCGCGGCCACCGCCCGCCCCTCGGCGATCGCCCAGACGATCAGCGACTGCCCGCGTCCGGCGTCCCCCGCGACGAACACGCCCTCCGCCCCCGTGGCGAAGCCGTCGTCCCGGGCCAGGGTGCCCTCCGGCCCGGTGGCGAGGCCGAGTTGGGCGAACAGCGGCCGGTCCGGGTCCGGCCCGGTGAAGCCCAGCGCGAGCAGCACCAGCTGCGCCGGCAGCCTCCGCTCGGTGCCCGCCCGCGGGCTGCGGTCGGCGGGCTCGGCCTCGGCGAAGCGGACGGCGGCCAGCCGGCCGTCCGGGCCGGGCTCGAAGCCGACGGTGGTGGCCGCGAACACCCGGGGCCCGGCCTCCGCTGCACCGGACTCCTCGTGCGAGGTGGTCTCCCGGTACACCTTCGGGTACACCGGCCAGGGCTGCCCGTCGGCCCGGTCCCGCGGCGGCCGCGGGTTGATGTCCAGCTGGGTGACGGAGGCGGCGCGCTGGCGCAGCGCCGTCCCGAGGCAGTCTGCCGCCGTGTCGCCGCCGCCGACGATCACCACGTGCCGCCCCTCGGCGGACAGCGGCGAGACCGGGCAGTCGCCCTCGTCCACCCGGTTCGCCCAGGTCAGGTACTCGATCGCCTGGTGCACCCCGGTCAGCTCCCGCCCCGGCACCGGCAGCTCCCGGCAGGCGGTCGCGCCCACCGCGACCACCACCGCGTCGTACCCGGCCCGCAGTTCCTCGCCCGGGACGTCCCGGCCGACCCACACCCCGGTGCGGAAGTCGGTGCCCTCGGCCCGCAGCTGGTCCAGCCGGCGCTCCAGCCGGTGCTTCTCCAGCCGGAACGGCGGGATGCCGTACCGCAGCAGCCCGCCCGCGCGGTCGGCCCGCTCGTACACCGTGGTGGCGTGCCCGGCCCTGGTCAGCTGCTGGGCGGCGGCCAGCCCGGCCGGGCCCGAGCCGATCACCGCGACCCGCCGCCCACCGGAGCGCTCGGCGCGGTCGGGCGGCCGGGGCCCGTCCCAGCCCGCGTCCAGGGCCCGGTCGGCGATCGCCAGTTCCACGTTCTTGATCGTCACCGCCGCGCCGTCGATGGCCAGCACGCAGGCGCTCTCGCAGGGCGCCGGGCAGAGCCGCCCGGTGAACTCCGGGAAGTTGTTGGTCGCCAGCAGCCGTGCCGCGGCCGCCCGCCAATCCGCGCCGGCCGCCGCGCCGGCCTCCGCGCCCGCTCCGGCCCCCTCCCCGGAACCCGTCCCCGACTCCGCCACCAGCCGGTTCCACTCCGGCACCAGGTTCCCGAGCGGACAGGCACTGTGGCAGAACGGCAGCCCGCAGTCCATGCACCGCCCCGCCTGCCCGCCCACCACCGGCAGCAGCGGGCCGGGCCGGTACACCTCCCGCCAGTCCCCCAGCCGCTCCCGCGCATCACGCCGCACCCGCTCTTCGCGCGGGGTGGTGAAGAAGGCCATCCGGTCTGCCATCGCGGCCTCCGGCAGGGCGTGCCGACTCGGATCAGGCGGCCCACCCGGCGGCGCGCCACCGTACGGCCACCGTACGCCCGCGAAGCACCGCGCGACAGCCCCGGCCGTCACGGACCGCCCCGGAGCGGCCGCGGAGCGGGCCCGGACACCCCGCCCCCGCCCGAAACCGCCGTGAGCACGCCAGGGAGAATCTCCGCCATGACCCACACCGTGCTGATCGCCGAGGACGACCGGGCCATCCGCGACTCGCTCGCCCGCGCGCTGATGCTGCAGGGCTACCGGGTGCGGGTCGCCGCCGACGGTACCCAGACCCTGGCCGTCCTCGCGGAGCAGCGCCCGGACGTCCTGGTGCTCGACGTGATGATGCCCGAGCCGGACGGCCTGGAGGTCTGCCGCCGGCTGCGCGCGGCCGGCGACCGCACCCCGGTGCTGATGCTCACCGCCCGGGTCGAGGTGCCGGACCGGATCGCCGGCCTCGACGCGGGCGCGGACGACTACCTGGTCAAGCCCTTCGACGTGGACGAGCTGTTCGCCCGCCTGCGCGCCATGCTGCGCCGCCGTCCGCCGGAGTCCGCCACCGAGGTGTTGACCGTCGCCGACCTGCGGATCGAGCCGCCCGCCCGCCGGGCCTGGCGCGCCGCCCAGGAGCTCGAACTGTCCCGCACCGAGTTCGACCTGCTGGAACTGCTCGCCCGGCACGCCGGCGCCGTCCTCGACCAGGCCACCCTGTACGAGCGGATCTGGGGCTACGACTTCGGCCCCGGCTCGAAGAACCTCGCGGTGTTCATCGGCTACCTGCGCCGCAAGCTCGACCGCCCCGGCCTGGCCCCGCTGATCCACACCGTCCGCGGCGTCGGCTACACGCTGCGCGAGCCGTGACCGGCCCGGCCCGCCGCCTCCCCCGGTTCCCGCGCCCGGCCCGCCGCCTCCCCCGGCCGCCGCGCCCGACCGGCCGGCTCCCCCGTCTCCCCCGGCTGCCGCGCCCCGGCCTGCCCACCACCTTCGCGCTGGCCTTCGCCGCGATCGCCGCGCTGGTCGCGGTGCTGATCGGCGCACTCGGCTACGACGCCGCCGCGCGGCTGATCCGGGACGACGAGACCGCCGACTTCGGCGCCGCCGTCGACTCCGTCGGCCGCCAGGTCCAGCGGGAGGTGCTCTTCCCGGGCGACTTCGCCGGCCCGAGCGGCCTGAGCGCCGACCTGGTCCGCCCGATCCGGGTCACCACGCAGTCGCTCGACCCCGACGGCGCGGTGCTGCCCGGCACCGCCCGGCTCGACCTGCCGCCGAGCCCGTCCGACCACGAGCTCGCCCACGCCGACCAGCCGGGCCGCACCTCGATCGGGCTGCGCCACGAGCACCGCGAGGCCTACCGGGTCGGCGTGGTCTCGCTCGGCGGCCGGCGCGGGGCGGTCCAGATCATCCAGCAGGTCGGGCCCACCGAGAAGCTGCTGACCACCCTGCGGACCCGTACGGTCGCCCTGGTGGCGATCGTCGCGGTGCTCGCCGGCGGGGCCGGCCGGCTGCTCGCCCGACGGATCACCCGGCGGCTGGTCCGGCTCACCCACGCGGCCGAACTGGTCGCCGCCAGTGGGCGGTTGGACGTCCCGGTGCCCGCCGCCGGTACGGACGAGGTGGGCCGGCTCGGCCGGGCCTTCGACCGGATGCTGGGCCGGCTCGCCACCGCCAAGGAGAACCAGCGCCGACTGGTCCAGGACGCCGGGCACGAGCTGCGCACCCCGCTGACCAGCCTGCGCACCAACCTCTCGGTGCTCCCCAGCCTGGACCGGCTGCCGCCCGCCGAACGCACCGCGCTGATGGCCGATCTGGTCGAGGAGACCCGGGAGTTGACCCAGCTGGTGGAGGAGCTGGTGGCGCTCGCGGCCGACCGCAGGGCGGACGAGCAGCCGACCGAGGTACTGCTCGCCGACGTGGTCCGGCAGGCCGCCGCCCAGGCCCGGCGGCGCGGCGACCGGGAGGTCGTGGTGGACGCGGACGCGACCGTGGTCACCGCCCGGCCGGACGCGCTGGCCCGCGCGGTGGGCAACCTGCTGGACAACGCCGCCAAGTTCGACCCCGCCGGGACGGGCCCGATCGAGGTGGTGGTGCGCGGCCCGCGGGTGGTGGTGCGCGACCGCGGCCCGGGCATCGACGCGGCCGACCTCGACCGGGTCTTCGACCGCTTCTACCGGGCCACCGCCGCCCGCGGCCTGCCCGGTTCCGGCCTGGGCCTGGCCATCGTGCACGAGGTGGCCCGCTCGCACGGCGGTACGGCCTTCGCCGCCAACCGCGAGGGCGGCGGCGCGGTGATCGGCTTCACCCTCGGCGCCGACGGAGCGGACGGGCCCGACGGCTGAGCACGCGGACGGGCCCGGCGCACAGCAGCGCCGGGCCCGCGGTGGAACCGACCGTCAGACGGCGGCCAGCAGCCCCCGCCCGAGCCAGTCGGCCTCGTCCTTCACCCCCGGCAGGACGAAGAAGTAGCCGCCGCCGGTCGGCGAGATGTAGTCCACCAGCGGCTCGCCGATCAGCCGGGTCTGGGTGGCCTCGAACTGCCGCACCACGTCCTGCTGGTAGCAGCAGAACACCAGGCCCATGTCCAGGTTCCCGGCCCGGTCGACGCCCCGGTCGTAGTTGAAGCCCCGGCGCAGGATGCGCGAGTTGTCGGTGTCGGCGGTGCGCGGGTTGGCCAGCCGGATGTGGGCGTCGAGCGGGATCGCCTTGCCGTCCGGGTCCTTGGCGTAGTCCGGCGCGTCGGTCTCCCGGGCGCCGTCCAGCGGTGCGCCGGTGTCCCGGCGGCGGCCGAACATCTTCTCCTGCTCGGTGAGGGTGACGCGGTCCCAGAACTCGATCAGCATCCGGATGATCCGGATCACCTGGTAGCTGCCGCCGGTCGCCCAGGCCGGCTCGCCCGTCCCGTCGGTGACCCAGACCAGCCGGTCCATCTCGCGCGCGGAGCCGGTGTCCGGGTTGACGATGCCGTCCTTGAAGCCGAGCAGGTTGCGCTGGGCGCCGTCCGGGCGGGACTGGTTCTGGAAGCCGTCGATCCGCCAGAGGATCTGCAGCGCGCCCCGGGTGTGCCGGGTGATGTCGCGCAGCGCGTGCAGCACGGTGTCCTGGCGGTCGGCGCAGATCTGCAGCGACAGGTCGCCGTGCAGTTCGGCGGCCTGGAGGTTGTCGTTCGGGAAGGTCTTCATCGGCGCGAGCCTGACGGGCTTGGCCTTGGCCAGCCCGTAGCGGTCGTCGAAGAGCGAGGCGCCGACGCCGACCGTGACGGTCAGGTGGTCGGCGGGGACGGTCGGGCCGAGGATGCCGCTGTCCGAGGGCGGCGCGCCGACGCCGAGGTCCGGCGGGGTGCCGCCGGCGGTGAGGAAGCGGATCCGCTCGGTCAGGGTCCGGAACAGCGCTTCGAGGCCCTTGCGGTCCTGGGCGATCACCTGGCAGGAGACGAAGGCCGCGAAGCCGGGGGCCGCCGTGGTGACGCCGGCCTGGTGGGCCCCGTGGAACGGCACCGCCCCGGCCTTCTCCTGCGTGCCGTCCCCGGCGGCGGCCGGTCCGGCGGCGAGGGCGAGGCCGCCGCCGGCCAGCACGGCCGCTCCGGCGCCCGCGCCGAGCGCGGCCCGGACGAAGCTGCGCCGGGCCGGTCCGGCCGGGCAGCCGCCCGCCCCGACGGCCTCGGCAGCGGCGTGCGGGAACCGGCAGGAGCCGGTGGCTGCGGTGTGGTCGGTCATCAGGCGGCCTTCCGGATCTCGAGCAGGGCGGGGACGGGGGCGAGGTCTTCGAGCAGTTCACCGGTGGCGCCGTTGAGCTGTCGGCGGGCGTCGGCGGGCAGCCGGTCGACCGGGGTCCAGCCCTCGGGCCGGTGGGCGGCGGCGACCAGGTCGCCGACCCGCTTCATCCCGGCGTTCACCTTGACGAGCACCTGCGGGTCCCGCTCGTCGAGCAGCGGCTGGAGCAGGGTCAGCAGCTCCTGGGTGCCGGTCAGGTTGGCCTGGGCGGTGGCCAGGTTGGTGCCGCTGCCCATGTCGGTGTCGCCGGTCAGCTCGAACTGGAGGGTGTTCTCCAGGATCTCGTGGGCGCGCAGCGGCAGGTCGCCGGGGGCGAAGTCCTGTCCGGGGAAGTCGTGCGCCAGCTTCTCCACGTTCTGCGCCAGGTCGTCGGCGACGGGCGTCAGCTCGGCTGCGGACTGGTCGTGCCAGAGGCCGTACTCCAGCCGCAGGAAACCGGTGAAGCCCGGGTCCCGCTCCTTCTCGGCGAGTCCGTCCGGGCGGCCGTCGATCTTGCCGTCGAGGTCGGCGAAGGTGCCGTACGCGGCGCCGAGCGAGGCGTACCGGAGGTGGGCGGTGAGCCAGTCGGCCTTCGCCGTGGCGAGGTCCCCGGAGCGCACGTCGGCCTGGAGCTTCCGGCTCTCCGTCACGAGCGTCGCGAGGCCCTGGTCGACGTACTCCTTGTAGCTGTCCAGCGGAGCCTTGAGGTCCTCCTCGGCGACCGGCTTGACGGCCTTGACCACGGCGGCGCCGCTGACGTGCACGGCGGCCGAGGTGACGGACTTGCCGCCGGTGGGCACGCAGCGCCAGGCGTAGTCGCCGGAGCCGATGGTGGCGGTCAGGGCGCGGGTGGTGCCGGGGGCCAGGCCCTCGATCTCCCCGTAGACCGCGCCGCTGCCCGGGTCGACCAGGTAGACCTCGGCGACCTTGTCGCCGGTGTTGCGCATCTGGAACACCTGCTGGCCGGGCCGCGGATCGGCGAAGCCCTTGCCGCACTCCTGCTCGGAGACCGCGACGGTGGCGGAGCCGCCCTGCTTGCCCTCGCTGACCGCGATCACCACGCCGGCCACCACCACCGGCACGGCGATCGCCGCGGTCGGCAGCACCCAGCGCGGCCGGCCCGCCCGCACCGGTCCGGCCGTACCCCCGCCCTCGCCCTCGGCCCCGCCCGCGGCGGGCTTCGCCTCGGCGGGAGCGGCGGGAGCGGCGGCCGGGGCTGCCTGGGCCGCCTGGGCGCGCCCACCACTGCGGACCCCCTCGACGAACAGCGTCATCACGACGCCCAGGTACGCGACGTAGCCGACGACCTGGAGCACCGTCATGGTGACGGTCAGGTTGAGGGTGCCCTGGACCAGCGTCGCGTACCAGGACGAGGCGTCCAGGTGCCCGCTCAGGTCGAAGGCGTACGAGGTGCCGCCGCCGACCAGGCCGGACTCCTGGAGGTCCCGCAGGCCGTAGCCGAGGACGCCCGCCGCGACGACGATCAGTCCGACGCCGGTGATGGTGAAGAACCGGGTGAGGTTCATCTTCAGGGCCCGCCGGTACAGGCCCCAGCAGAGCCCGGCCGAGAGCACCAGGCCGACGGCCGCGCCGATCAGCGGCCCGGTGGACTCGCCGGCGGTGCGCACGTTGGTCCACAGGAAGAGCGAGGTCTCCAGGCCCTCGCGGGCGACCGCGAGGAAGCTGGTGAGCACCAGCGCGCCGGCGCCCATCGCCAGCGAGGCCTGGACCTTCTCCTTGATCTCGGCGGAGAGGGTGCGGGCCGAGCGCCGCATCCAGAACACCATCGCGGTGACGAAGCAGACCGCGATCAGGCTGAGCACCCCGCCGAACGCCTCCTGGGCGTGGCCGGAGAGGTTGGCGGCGGTGAAGGTGAGCACCGCGCCGAAGCTCAGGCTGAGCGCGACGGCCGCCGCGACGCCCGACCACACCTGGGGCAGCCGGGCCTTCTGGTCCGCCCGCACCAGCGTGGCGACCAGGATCGACACGATCAGTCCGGCTTCCAGGCCCTCGCGCAGACCGATCAGGAAGCTGGGAAACGCCTCATCCCACATGCGGCGGGCTCCTCCCCCGGGCCGGCCCGGGTCGTTCACCTGTCCTCGACCCCGCCGCGGTGGCGGCGGGGCGGCACAGCCGAACGCCCCGGACACTGCGGTCCAGGGCGCCACGGCTTAGCTTAGGCAAACCTTAGAGCCGCGCAGGTCAACCGCACCCCCGGTTCGGGTAAGGGTTCGGTATGAGCTCGCCCTCGTGTTGACCAAACCCGCAGGCCGGAGGGATCGTCAGGAGCCCGGGGTCACCCCCACCACTGCTCCGGCACCGCCTCCGGTTCGGGCGACTCCGGCACCGTCACCGGTTCGGCGCAACGCACCAGGAGATCACCCTCCTCCGTTCCGGCGACGAGGTAGCCGCACTCGCGCAGCACGACCGCGGCCGCGCCGCTCAGCGCCGCGAGCGCCTCCCGGGAGGGCGGCCCGCCCGGCTCCGCGCCCGGCGTCCAGCCGACCACCACGCCCTCGGGGTGGCGGTCGATCCACAGCGGTGAGGGGCCCGGTCCGGTGTCGAACCCGGCGCGGGCCAGGGCCTCGGTGACGTCCTCGAAGAGTTCACGGTGATCCACCATTGGCGCAGCGTAGGCCCCGGACCTCGCGACCCCCGGACGCGGCGCGCGCCGAAACGCTTCAGCGGCACCCGACCGCAGCATCGGCACCCGTTGGGCCGAGCGGCGGCCAGCCGATCGGGCGTCAGGAACCCCCGTCCGGCCCGACACGCACGGCCGGACGGGCCGATGGACGTGCACAGTCGGCCCCCTGCCGACAGCATGACAGAGTAAGCGCTCCATCACCCTGAGCAACGGGCCCAGCGGAACAGCTGGTCCGCGCGCCGGTCCCGCCGGCGGGCCCGTATCGAGAGGTCCCATGATCACAACACTTCGCCGGCCGCCGTTCCCGCCGGCGGGCCTCCGGCACGGTACGCCGCGGACGCCGGGGAGCCCGTCGTGAGAGCCGACCAGCAGTCGCAGCCGGGACCGGTGACCACCACGCGCGCCGACCCCGCCAACAAGGCCGAGGCGCTCGCCGACTGGGCGGACGGCCGGCTCGGCATCTACTCCCTGGCCAAGGCCAACCTGCGCAAGATCTTTCCCGACCACTGGTCCTTCATGCTGGGCGAGATCGCGCTCTACACCTTCGTCATCATCATCCTCACCGGCGTCTGGCTCACCCTGTTCTTCGTGCCGAGCATGGGCGAGGTCGTCTACGACGGGTCGTACGTCCCGCTCAGGGGCATCCCGATGTCCGAGGCCTTCTCCTCGACCGTCAAGATCAGCTTCGACGTGCGCGGCGGCCTGCTGATGCGCCAGATCCACCACTGGGCCGCGATCGTGTTCGTCGCCTCGATGCTGACCCACATGATGCGCGTCTTCTTCACCGGCGCGTTCCGCAAGCCGCGCGAGATCAACTGGGTCTTCGGGGCGCTCCTGCTGATCCTCGGCATGTTCGACGGCTTCATGGGCTACTCGCTGCCCGACGACCTGCTCTCCGGCACCGGCATCCGCTTCATGGAGGGCGCGGTCCTCGCCGTCCCGATCGTCGGGACGTACCTGCAGTTCTTCCTCTACGGCGGCGAGTTCCCGGGGCACGACATCATCCCCCGGCTGTTCACCGTCCACGTCCTGCTGATCCCCGGGATCATGGTGGGCCTGCTGGCGGCGCACCTGATCCTGGTCTTCTACCACAAGCACACCCAGTTCGCCGGGCCCGGCCGGACCAACACCAACGTGGTCGGCATGCCGCTGCTGCCGGTCTACACCGCCAAGGCGGGCGGCTTCTTCTTCCTGGTCTTCGGCGTGGTCTCGGTGATGGCGGCGATCGCCACCGTCAACCCGATCTGGATGTACGGCCCGTACCGACCGGACCAGGTGACCACCAACGCCCAGCCCGACTGGTACATGGGCTTCTCCGAGGGCCTGATCCGCGTGATGCCCGGCTGGGAGATCAGCGTCTGGGGCGGCCACACCCTCAACCTCGGGGTGTTCGTCCCGCTGATGGTCTTCCCGACCGTCCTGCTGGCCATCTGGTGCTACCCGTTCCTGGAGGCCTGGATCACCGGGGACCGGGGCGAGCACCACATCGCCGACCGGCCGCGCAACGCCCCGGTCCGCACCGCCTTCGGCGCGGCCTGGATCAGCCTCTACCTGATCCTGCTGGCCGGCGGCGGCAACGACCTGCTGGCCACCCACTTCCACCTCTCGATCAACGCGATCACCTACGCGGTGCGGATCGGCTTCTTCACTGTGCCGGTCGTCGTGTTCGTGATCACCAAGCGCTGGTGCCTGGGCCTCCAGCGGCGGGACAAGGAGAAGGTGCTGCACGGCCGGGAGACCGGCGTCATCAACCGCCTCCAGCACGGCGAGTTCGTCGAGGTGCACGCCCCGCTGCCGAAGGGCCGGCTCTACACCCTCACCTCGCACGACCAGCCGCAGCCCTCCGAGCTGCCGCCCGAGGTGGACGAGAACGGCGTGGCCCGCAAGGCCGGGCTGTGGACCCGCGCGCGGGTCAAGCTCTCCCGCGGCTTCTACGGCGAGTACAGCCAGATCGCCAAGCCCACCGTCGAGGAGCACGAGGAGATCGGCAGCGGCCACGGCCACCACTGACCCCCTCCCACACCTGGAAAGGGCCCGCCGCACCGGGAACGGTGCGGCGGGCCCTCGTCGTGCCGGGGCCCGTCGACGGCGGGCCCGGGCCGCTCAGCCGCGCAGGACGGCCGGGACCACGGCGAACAGCGCCGCCGTCACGGTGACGGAGAGGCAGAGCGCGGCCCAGCGGGCGCAGATCCGGCGGCACTCGACGCGGTACCGGGCGGCCAGCCGGCGGCAGCGCTCGACCGCGCGGTCGACGACCTCCTCGGCGTAGCGCAACCGGTCGGCGGCGTAGGCCTGTTCGAGGCTCTCCCGCTCCGCCGCCGGCAGCCACGGGAACTGCGCGGCGAACGCGCGGGCGTCCCGTTCGGCCGCCGCGACCTCCGCCTCCCAGGCCAGGAACCCCTCGATGCGGGCGAACTCCGCCCGGGAGTTCACCCGGGCACCGACGCCGGCGGGCCTGCCCTGACGGGGCGTCCGCGCTCTCGGCGGACGCTGTCTGCCACCCATGACCGCTCCTCCAGTCCTGTCGAGTCGTCCCGCCGGAAAGCCTGCGGGGTCGGGCTCCCGACGGGGATCGCTCCGCGACCAGGCAACTACTACCAGCGACAAACCACAGGTGGCGGGCGGCTCGCCACAGCCCGCGCGGCCGGGAAAAACTTGCGCGCCACGCACTATTGCGCGTCGCGCACCTTTCGCGGGACAGTGGTGGCCATGACGAAGGACCAGCCCGGCCTGCGGGAACGGAAGAAGGCCGCGACGCGGGAGGCACTGGGCTGGGCCGCACTGCGGCTCGCGGTGGAGCGGGGGCTGGAGAACGTCCGGGTGGAGGACATCGCGGCCGCGGCCGGGGTCTCCCCGCGCACCTACAACAACTACTTCTCCAGCAAGGCCGAGGCGATCGTCTCCCGGCACCGCGACCGGGTCCTGCAAGCCGCCGGGGAGCTGCGGGCCCGCCCGGCGGAGGAACCGCTGTGGGAGGCGCTGACCCGCTCCCTCGTCGCACCGTACGTCGGCGCGCCCGAGGAACCCGACCCGCGCTGGACCGCCGCCGTACGGCTGCTGCTGCGCGAACCTGCGCTCCAGGCCGAACTGCTCCGCGACAGCGCCGGCGTCCGGAGGGAGCTGGCGGCGGCGGTGGCCGCCCGGACCGGGACCGACGCCGACCGGGACCTCTACCCGAACCTGGTCGCCTCGGCCGCGCTCTCCGCGCTGCAGGCCGCCAACGAGCACTACCTGGCCGCCGACCCGGTGGTGCCGTTCCAGCCGCTGCTCACCGAGGCGCTGCGCCAGCTGGCGGCCGGGCTGCCCGATCCTTCGTCACGGTGACCCCACCGCATCCGAGGGGCATTCGACATGAACGGGGACTTGAGATGAACAGCGATGTCGTCATCGTCGGCGCCGGCCCGGTCGGGCTGTTCCTGGCCGGCGAACTGGCGCTGGCCGGAATCCGGCCGGTGGTCCTGGACCGGCTGCCCGCGCGCTCGGGCGAGCAGAAGGCCAACGGGCTGGTCGGCCAGGTGCTCCGGCTGCTCGACCACCGCGGCCTGTACCAGCCGCTCAGCGGCGTCCCGGGCGCGCCGCGGCCCGTACCGCGCTTCGTGTTCGGCGCCTTCCCGCTGGAACTGCACCGGCTCGACCGGAACCCGCTGCACGCCGTGCCCGTACCCCAGCACCGGATCGAGGAGGTACTGGAGGAACGCCTCCTCGACCTGGGCGTCACCGTGCGCCGCGACCGCGAGGTCACCGGCCTGCGCCAGGACCCGACCGGGGTGACCGTCGACGTCCAAGGACCCGACGGCGCCGGACAGTTGCGCGCCCGCTATCTGGTCGGCGCGGACGGCGGCCGCAGCACCGTCCGCAAACTCGCCGGGATCGGCTTCCCCGGCGTCACCTCGCCCGACCCCGTCTCCCGCATCGCGCACGTGCTGCCGCCCGAGGGGGTGCGCACCACCGACAACGGCGACGTCCTGCTGCCCGGCTGCCCGACCCCGTTCCGCGTCTTCACCCACACCCGCACCGACCACGGCGTGTTCGTCATCTCCCCGTTCGGCCCGGACGCCGTCATGCTCGCCACCATGGAGTGGGGCGGCCCGCCGGTGGACCAGCGGACCCCGCTGACCCTGGACGAGCTGCGCGCCAGCGTCCGCCGGGTGACCGGCGCCGACCTGCCGCTCGCCCCGGCCCGTACCGCCGGACCGTTCACCCCGCGCCGCACCGTCGGCCACAACACCCGGCTCGCCGAGCGCTACCGCGACGGCCGGGTCCTGCTCGTCGGCGACGCCGCCCACGTGCACGCCGCGACCGGCGGCCCGGGCCTCAACCTCGGCCTCCAGGACGCCGCCAACCTCGGCTGGAAGCTCGCCGCCGACCTGCACGGCTGGGCCCCGCCCGGCCTGCTGGACAGCTACCAGAACGAGCGCCGCCCGGTCGGCGAGCGGGTGTTCATGCACTCCCAGGCCCAGACCGCCCTGATGGCCCCCGGCCCCGGGACCACCGCGGTGCGCGCCCTGTTCGACGAGCTGCTGGCGCACCCGGACAACCTCGGCCGGATCGCCGCGCTGATGGCCGGCAGCGACGTCCGCCACGACGTCGGCTGCCCGCACCCGCTGGCCGGTCGGTTCGTGCCGGAGCTCGCGGCGACCACCCCGAACGGCCCCGCCCGGATCGCCGAACTTGCCCGCACCGGACGCCCGTTGATCGTCGATCTCACCGGCGGCCGGCTCGGCCTCGCGGACCCGGCGGCGGGCTGGAAGGACCGGGTGGACCTCGTCACGGCCGACTGCCCGCAGCCGCCGGCCGGCGCCCTGCTGCTGCGCCCGGACGGCTACGTCGCCTGGGCGACCGGGCCTGACCGGGCGGACCGGGAGGGGCTGGCCCGGGCGCTGCGCACCTGGTTCGGCGCCGCCTCCTCCTGAGGACGGGCACCCGCGGACGGGTTCCGCGGCGACGGGTTCCACGACGACGCGGACGGGCCCCTACCCGCCGTCCGCGGGGCCGCCGGGGAGGCGCCGGACGGGTGGGGGAGAATGGCGGCATGTCCCGACGTCGTTCCGCGCCCCGCGCCGCCGCGCCCCGGCTGCTGCCCTCGTCCCCCTGCCCGTGCGGCCTGCCCGCCGCCTACGGCGACTGCTGCGGCCGGCTGCACCGGGGCCAGTCGGCGGCCACCACCGCCGAGTCGCTGATGCGCTCCCGGTTCAGCGCCTTCGCCGCGCAGGACGAGGCGTACCTGCTGCGCACCTGGCACCCGGACACCCGGCCGGCCGAGGTCGACTTCGACCCGGGGCTGCGCTGGACCGGGCTGGAGGTGGTCGACACCACCGAGGGCGGCGCCTTCCACGCGCAGGGCACCGTCGCCTTCCGGGCGCACTGGACCGAGGGCGGCGAGGAGGGCGTGCTCAGCGAGAACAGCCGCTTCGTACGGCACGAGGGCGCCTGGGTGTACCTGGACGCCCTCTCGCTCGGCTGAGCCACCCGCCCCGCGGCGGCCGCGGTCGGGTGGCTGCTCCGGGCCGCCGCTACAGGTAGTCGTCCAGCCGGGCCAGCGCGAAGCCCTGCGCGGTGACGTCGTTGACGACCTTGCGCAGCAGGTCCGGCATCGAGGCCTTCCAGATGTCGGTGCCCCGGAAGTGGGTCAGGATGATGTCGCCCGGGTGCAGCTTCCGGTCGTCGTAGCGCCACTCCATGTGGTCCGGGAAGGCCTCCTCGTTCCACATCGGCACCGCCTGCACCCCGCAGGAGGCCGCCGCGCGCAGGGTGTCGTCGTTGTACTCGCCGTACGGCGGCCGGAACAGCCGGGGGCGGACGCCGATCTGCTTCTCCAGCTGGTCCTGCTGGGTGCAGATCTCCTCGCGCTGGGTGTCGTAGTCCAGCACCTTCAGGTTGCGGTGGTTGATCGTGTGGTTGTTGATCTCCACGCCCTGGGCGTGCAGGTCGCGGAAGTAGCCGTAGTTCTCGCGGGCGAGGTAGTCGGAGACGTAGGTGCTGAGCGGGATGCCCAGGTCCGCGGCCATCCGGGAGAACTCGGGGTCCTTCTCGTCACCGTCGTCGACGGTCAGGAAGACCACCTTGTCGTCGGTCGGCACCCGGAAGACGACGGGCGGGCGGCCGTCGGCGAGCTTGACGCCCTGCACCGGGGTGAGCTCGGGCTTGGTCGCCGGACGCGGCGGGGCCTTCAGCGGCGGGCGCTCCAGGCCCCAGTGCTGGGCGGCCGCCTCCTGACGGGCCACGGCCTCGGCGCTGTTCGCCTCCTCCGCCAGGGGCGGGGCGCCGGCGTGGTCGGCGTCCGGGGCGGCGGGCGCCGCGTTCGCCTCGGGCGCCGCGTTCGCCTCGGGCGCCGCGTTCGCCTCGGGCGCCGGGGCGGCCTTCGGCCCGGCGGGAGCGGCCGGAGCGGCGCAGCCGGCGAGGACGGCGGAGAGGCAGACGGCGGCCAGCAGGCCGGTCCGTACACCGCCCCGGTGGTGCTGGCTTCCCTTCAAACCCCCATTATTACGACAAACTGATGGTCTGTTCATGGGTGCACTGCTCCCCTGCCGTGCACCACCGCCAATCCCCGCGTCACCCGTGCGGGGCAACGACGCACCGGGTCCTTGCCGTTCCTTTGCCCGGGTGGCGGGGCGACCGGGTGACCGCCGGTCCGACGGCCGGGGCGGAGCGGGCCGGGTGGGGCCGCCGGGAAAACCGATTGCGGCGACGGCCCCCGAATTGGATCATGCGCGCATGACGAACACCGCGCCCCGCCGCTCCGACCTCTGGACCGTCACCACGGCCGACGTGACCGCCCCCGAGGCCCTGGATCTGCTGCGCGAGTACTACTACGACGTGGCCAACCGCTACTACCGCCTGCACTTCGACCGGGAGGGCACACCCGAGGAGCTGGAGTCCGGCCTGGCCGACTCCCCCAGCGACGACCTCGCCGCCCCGGACGGCCACTTCCTGATCGGCCGCCACGACGGCGCCGCCCACTCCTGCGCCGGGCTGCGGCGACTCGACGCCGCCACCGTCGAACTCACCCGGGTCTTCGTCCGGCCCGGCCTGCGCGGCACCGGCGGCGGCGCCGTGCTGCTGGCCGCCGTCGACCGGGCCGCCCGCTCCCTGGGCGCCGAGCGGATCGTCCTCGACACCCGCCTCGACCTGGTCGAGGCCCGCGCGCTCTACCTGCGCAACGGGTACCGGGAGATCCCCGCCTACAGCAGCGGGCCGTACGCCCAGGTCTGGTACGGCAAGGACCTCGCCCCCGTCGAGTAGCGGCGGCGGCCCGGAGGGAACGGACCGGGTTCACACCGCGCCGACGCGCCGGCAGGGCTCCGGTCAGTCCGTCAGGGCGGCCGCGAGTTCGGCCGCCGAGGGCGGGTTGGCGCCCGGGCGCGCGACGGTCAGCGCCGCCGCCGTCACCGACTGGGTGAGGCAGGCCGCGAGATCGGCGCCCGCCGCGTGGGCGTGCAGGAAGGCGGCCATGAAGGCGTCGCCGGCGCCGACCGTGTCCGCGACCGGCACCGGGAGGGCCGCGGCCTCGGCGCGTCCGCCCCCGGCGGTGCGGGCGAACGCGCCCTCGGCGCCGAGGGTGACCGCGACCACGGCCGGGCCGAGGGCCAGCCAGCGCTCGGCGACCGCCTCGGGCCGCTCACCCGGGTAGAGCCAGTCCAGGTCCTCGTCGCTGACCTTGACCAGGTCGCTCAGCGCCACCCAGCGCTCGACCCGGCGGACGGCCCCGGCCCGGTCGCCCATCAGCGCCGGGCGCACGTTCGGGTCGTAGCTGATCCGCGCGTGCCCGCGCCAGCGCTCCACCAGTGCCAGCACCGAACCCGCGCCGGGCTCGGTCACCGCCGCGATCGAACCGAGGTGGATCGCGGCGGGCGGCTCGGCGAGTTCGGTGGGCGGGAGCGTCCAGTGGATGTCGAAGGTGTAGCGGGCCCGCCCCTGCCCGTCCAGCTCCACCACCGCCGAGGGCGTCCGGGCGACCTCGGCGGCCCGGACCCGCACCCCCGCCGACTCCAGGTGCCGCCGGATCAGCAGGCCGTTGGCGTCCGGCCCCAGTTCGGTGAGCAGGGTGGCCGGTCGGCCCAGCCGGGCGAGGCCGTACGCGACGTTCGCGGGGCTGCCGCCGGGGTGCACCCGGTCCGGGACGTCACTCGTTCGGACGATGTCGGCGACGCACTCGCCGATCACCAGAACGGGCGAGGCTGGGCTGGTCACGGCGGCTCCTGGCATCCGGTACGCGGGCGTCGTCTCGACCGCCAAGCCTACGGGGTGCGTCCGGGCGCACGGCGCCCGGGCAGGAAAGTACGGCCGCCGGACCTGGCCAGGTTTTCCGACGGCCGTGGCTCGTCCGTCAGGGGACGATGCACTCCTGACGTTAGACCGCGTACGGGCACCGCGCCATCACCGTGGGCCGTCCGGGGGACACGGTGTGTCGCCGGACCGAGCTCCGCCGTCGCACCACGCCGTGCCGGCGGACCGCACCGATCGCGCCCGCGCCGGCCCGACGGTCCACTAGCATCCGTGGGCCAGGCTCTCCCCGCCCCGGGGGCTCCGCCTCCGCTCCCGCTCGTGAAGTGCGGTGATCACCCTTGTCCAGGCCCCTCGGCCTCCTCAGGCCCTTCAGGCTTCTCAGGCCCCGCGCCCGGCTCGTCCCGTCACTCGCGCTCAGCGCGGTGCTGCTGTCCGCGAGCGTGCCGACGGCCGGCGCCGCCGACGGGCTGGGCGATCCGGTCTTCCCCTCGCTCGGGAACACCGGGTACCGGGTGCTCGGGTACGACCTGGCCTTCGACTACCGGGACGGGCCCCGGACGGTGGACGGCACAGCCGTGCTCACCGTCCGGCCCGACCGCACGCTCGCCCGGCTGGACCTGGACGCGCTCGGCCTGGCCGTGCGCGCCGTCCGGGTCGACGGGCGGCCGGCGGGCTTCGCCGCCCACGACGAGAAGCTGACGGTCACTCCGGCCAGGCCGTTCCGCCCGGGCGCCGTCGCCCGGCTGACCGTCGAGTACACCGCCGACCCGCGCGCCGCGCTGCCGCACACCGGCTGGGTCCCCACCCCGGACGGCTTCGCGGTGGCCGGCCAGCCGAACAGCGCGCACACCGTCTTCCCGTGCAACGACCACCCCAGCGACAAGGCCCGGTTCACCATCTCGGTGACCGCCCCGTCAGCTCTCCGCGGCGTCGCCAACGGCGAGCTGACGGCCACCGAACGGCGCGGCGACGGCCGCACCACCCGCCGGTACGTGTCCCGCGAGCCGATGGCCACGGAGCTGGTCCAGGTCTCGGTCGGCGACTACACCGTGCGCGAGCGCACCGGCCCGCACGGCCTGCCGCTGCGCGACGTCGTGCCGACCGCGCGCGCCGCCGAACTGGAACCCGCGCTCGCCCTCACCCCCGGCCAGCTCGCCTGGGCCGAAGCGCACCTGGGGCCCTTCCCGTTCGAGACGTACGGGCTCCTGCCGGCCAACACGGACGATCCGGCCGCGTTCGCCTTCACCGGCCTGGAGACCCAGACGCTCACCCTCTACAAGCCGAACTTCCTGCGGCAGGCGGAGCCGGCGATCGGCTCGCACATGATGCACGAGCTGGTCCATTCCTGGTTCGGCAACAGCGTCTCCCCCGCCAGGTGGTCCGACCTCTGGCTCAACGAGGGCCACGCCGACTTCTACGGACTGGTGTACCGCTACGAGCGCGGATGGCCGGACGCCTGGGGCCACACCACGCTGACCGACCGGATGCGCTACCTCTACGGGCTGGGCGACCAGTGGCGGCACGACTCCGGGCCGGTCGCCTCCCCCACCGCCGCCGACCTCTTCGACAGCCAGCGGTACACGGGCGGCGCGCTGGTGCTGTTCGCGCTCCGGGAGAAGGTCGGGGCGGCCGCCTTCGACCGGATCGAGCGGGCGTTCCTGCGCACCTACCGGTCCGGGAACGCGACCACCGAGGACTACGTGCGGACGGCCTCGGCGGTGTCCGGCCAGGACCTGCGGGGCTTCCTCGACGACTGGCTGTACGGGCTGCGGACGCCGCCGATGCCCGGTCACCCGGACTGGGTGGTGGGCCCGGTGGGCCTGGCGGGGGCGGCTCCGGGGGCTCCCGGGGCACCGGTTCCCGGGGCGTCGCTCTGGGAGGGTGGGGCCGCGGAGGCGGGCGGGCCCGCGGTGGCGCGGGGCTCCGGAACGCTCTGACGGCGCGGCTGGGACTGCTGGTGCACGCCCGGCGCGCCGCCGTGCGTCCGGTCGCGGCTCGCACGCCCCTGACCGGCAGGGGCGGGTGGGGCCATGGTGGTTCCCACGGCCCGCCCGCCGCCCGGCAGAGTCCCGGTCGGCTCGCGGGCCGTCCAAAACGTTTCCGTGGGCTTCCGTGCGCCCCGGTCCGTGCGCCGACGCGGTGGGCCGTAACCCTTCCGGCGCAGCGTCGTTGGACCGGCCATGAAGAAGCGCAGCATGCTTGCCGTCGCCTCGATCGCCGTCGGTGTCGTGGCCTCCCTCACCGCGCCGAGCGCGCACGCCAGTGCCGTGGGCGGGCAGGAGGGACTGCCCGGGCCGCTGAGCAGCGCTCCGGACCTGGTGCCCGGGCAGGTCGGTGACGCGGGCGGCGTCCTCGGGGATGCCACGGGCTACGTGACCGGGTCGGCGAACGGCCTGGTGGCGGCCACTCCGGCGTAGTCCCCGTCCATGGTTCAGGACATCGGGGCTCCGAGGTCCTGGGTCCAGTAGGGGGTGCCGGCCGCGTTGGTGGCGAAGCCGACGCCGATGTCCTTGAACCCGCAGTCGAGCATGTTGGACTGGTGGATTCCGCCGTCCATCCAGCGGGCGAAGACGGCGGCCGGGGTGGTCGGGCCCCGGTCGAGGTTCTCGCCCCACTGGGACCAGCGGTAGCCGGCGGCGGTGATCCGGGCCTCGGTCCGGACACCGTCCGGGTTGACGTGGTCGAAGAAGCCGCGGGTGGCCATGTCGTCCGCGTGCTTCTGGGCCGAGCCGTGCAGCCGGGGGTCGATCCGCAGCGGGGCGCAGCCGGCCCTGGCGCGTTCGGCGTTGACCAGGTCCACCAGCTGGCGCTCCGGATTGGGCTGCGGTGTCGCGGTGGCGGTGCGGGTCGCGGTCGGTGTGGCCGTCGCCGTGGGCGTCGGGCTCTCCGCGGGCAGCGGGGTCGGCACCGGTGTCGGGGCGGTGGCGGCGGGTGCGGCGGCGGCCGTCGGGACGTCCTGGGCCGCGGCCGGGGCGGTGGGCTCGGGTGCCGTCGGCTGCGGCGGCTCGCCGGCCTGCGGCCAGACCAGGGCGAGGGTGGTCACGGCGACCGCCGCGGCCGCGCCGCTCACCAGGACGGCCTTGCGGGCCGCGGTGCCGGCCCAGCCGCCGTGCCCTCCCGCCGCCGCGTGCGCGCCGGTACCGGTAGAGGCCCCGGCTCCCGCGCCCGAGCCCGCTCCGGTGGCGGCCGAGGAGGCGACGGCGGCCGCCGTGTGCTGGAAGTGGAGCAGCACGGGCGAGCCGAGCGGGATCGGCACCAGGGCGAGGCCGGCCAGCAGTCCTTCGGCCGGGAACAGGTCCCGGCCGAGGCCGCCGCAGTCCGCGCAGTCCCGGATGTGACGGGCGATGCGCTTGCGCCAGACCGAGTTCGGGGTGCCGTCGAAGCCCGCGGTGAGCTCCGTCAGTCCGGGGCAGCGGGGGTAGGCGCAGAGCGCGCGGACGACGATGCGGCCCGCTTCGAGCTGCTTCTTCATCCGCTGCACGCGCACGGCGGTGTGCTGCGGGCTCAGGTCGAGGGCCTCGGCGAGTTCGGCGCGGGTCAGATCGCCGGCGGCCTCCAGCCACCAAAGGGCGAGCAGCTCGCGGTCGTCGGGGTCCAGCCAGCGGGTGGCCTCGGCCACCTCGCGGCGCTGGCCGGACAGGCCGAGGCGCAGGATGGTGAGGTCGGTGAAGTCGGCCCGGGGGTCGGCGACCTCCCAGGTCTCGTCCAGGCCGCCGACGGTCGGCTGCTGCTGACCGGCGGCGTGCCGACGGCGCACCTGGTTCATGGTGATGGCGACCAGCCAGGACCGGAAGGACTCCGGGTCGCGGAGCCCGTCCAGGCCGTCCAGGGCCCGGATCATGGTCTCCTGCGCGACGTCGTCCACGTCGGCGTGGCCGCCGAGGGCGCGGCCGGCCACGTTGTAGACGAGCGGCAGCCAGGCGGCGACCAGCGCCTCCCGGGCCTGCCGGTCACCTGCCTGCGCCGCGAGCACCAGGGTGGTCCCGGTCCTGTTCTGCACCTCAGCGTTCATGGTCCGCACTCCGTGTTGCCGTGTATCCGTCCGCCGCTGCCTCCTCGGAGACCCGTGGGGAGTGATCAGATAACAACAATGTGCACGGAATCGGAAAATCGGCCCGGATCGGCGGGCCCGGTCCGAGGGTCAGACCGGGCCTGGGCAGGAGCGGAAGCCGGGACGATCAGGCGTGGACCACGGTCGGAGCGGGGCCGAACGGGGGCCGGACCAGGGTCGGTTCAGGGTCGGTTCAGGGCCGGTTCACGCCGGGGAGGCGAACACCTGGGTCCACCACGGGCCGTTGTTGCCGGTCCGCACGCCCACGCCGAGCTGCTTGAACGCGCAGTTCAGGATGTTGGCCCGGTGGCCGGGGCTGTTCATCCAGGAGTCCATCACCGCGGCCGGGTCCTTCTGACCGCGGGCGATGTTCTCGCCCCAGGTGCTCCAGCTGTAGCCGGCCGCCTCGATCCGGTAGTCGGCGTGCTTGCCCTCGGGGCTGGCGTGGTCGAAGTAGTTGCGGTCGGCCATGTCGTCGCTGTGCGACTGGGCCGCACTCGTCAGCCGGGGCTCGGCGCTGACCGGCCCGCAGCCGGCCTTGCCGCGCTCGACGTTGACCAGGTCGACGACCTGCTGGGCGTACGACGGGGCCGCGCCTCCGCCGGCCGGCACGCCCCCTCCCCCCGGCATGCCCCCGCTCCCCGGGAAGCTGCCGCCCCCCGGCATCCCCGGGATGCCCCGCTTGGCGGTGCCCTGGCCGGCGGTGGAGGCACCGGCGGCGGTCGGGGTCGCCTTGACGGCGGAGGCCGTGGGAGTGGGGACGGCCGTCGGGGAGGCGGCGGCCGAAGCCGTCGGGGAGGCCGGAGCGGTCGGCGTGGCGGAGGCTCCCTGGGTGGCCGCCGGGTCGGCGGCGGTGGGGGTGGCCGGCAGCGGAACGTCCGGGTTCGTCCCCCCGGCGCCGGGCACCTGGATGCCGTCGTGCGTGCCCAGCTCCGCCGAGATCAGCATGTCGGCGGCCAGCGACTGGCCCGCCATGTCGCGGTCGGTCTGCTTGCCGCCGTACGCCGCGTAGCCCGCGCCGGCCAGCGCGGCGAACAGCCCCGTCCCGGCCACGGCGACGACGACCGCGGTCACCGGCACGATCCCGCCGCCCCGCCGCGCCCGGCGGCCCCGGCCGGCGTGCCGCTCGGCAGCCCGCCGCGCCGCCCGGCCACCGGAGCGGCCGCGGGCCCCGTGCCCGCTGTCGCTGCCGGCGCCGCCCCCGCTCGCCGGGAGGATGGTCGTCCTGTCGTCGCTGTTCACGTGGCCACGCTTTCTGTTCCGGGTCGACTGGTCGGGTGTCGACACATGGGAGACCTCCCGGCGGGGCGCCGATAACAGAAATTCCGAACGAATGTCCGGGGGCCAGGCCGCGGTCTCAGCCGGCCGGTGCCTCCGGAGCCATGTCGTAGGTGATGAACCTGGTCTGATTGGCGACCTTGTCATATTTTCCACGGGCCCGGTAATTGTCTTCAGAGGTGATCCAGCGGACGGTGTTCCACCCGCGTTCCGCCGCGATTTCCCGCAGCCGGCCCAACAACGCGTCCACCGCCCCGCCGCCGCGAACCTCCGGCGCCACGAACAGATCGTCCAGGAAGCACCCGACCGCCCCGTGCAACGGCCGCGAGAACGGCCGGTAGTGCGCCAGCCCGACCGGCCGTCCGTCCGCGTCCCGCACCAGCAGCCCCGCCACCTCGTGCCCCGGATCCATCACCCAGGACCACACCAGCTCGGCCTTCTCCTCCGGAATCGGCACCCGGTAGAACTCGCAGTACCCACGGAAGAGTTCACGCCAGGCCGGGTAGTCACCGGCCTCGGGCACGCCGACGCTCCAACGGGCCGTGGAGGTGTCGTTCATCTCGGTCTCCATCACTCAGGGGGCGGTAAGAGCCACCAGCATGACGCCCCGTCGCCCCACCGCGGATCACCTCCCCGGCCAAGACCACGTACCCGCTACGCCACTCCGGTGCCTTGCCTCACCGCCCAGGACCCCCGGACGCAGCACCGCCCCGATCAGCCCGACCCGCGCCCGGGGCGGGGCTGGAGGCCGCGCGAACGCAGCCTGCTCGCCCTGCCGGACGAAGACGGGTACCAGGACACCGGGCGAGGAGCGTGGACCTCTCGTCCCCGGCTTCGCCGGTCCGCGCGGTCATGTCGCGCGCCTCACGGCCGACCGGGGTGCCGCGCGGCGGGCCCCGGGAGAAAGCCCGTGGTTCCGCACGGAAGCCGGCTCTTTCCTGGGGCTCCAGACCCGAGGGCCAGGATCGGACCGGGAGATCCGTTCGCACCTGTGCGACGTGACACGAACCGCTGTAGCATGTCATCCAGGCGACGACAAATACCCAGTCAGCGAAAGAGTGACGACATGGATACACAGGACACCGGCACGGCCGGGGTCGGCCCGGCCTCGTTCCTGGCCGCTGCCGCCGCGCTGGGCATGATGGACGACGCCGCCCGCACCGCCCGCCACGCACCCCCGGACGACGCGGGACAGATAGACCCGGCCCGGCCCCTGTCCGCGCTCATGCTGCTGCGCCACCTTCGCGAGGAACTCGCCGGCTGGGAGACCGGCCTGATCGAGACCGCCCGCGGCGCCGGCGCCACCTGGGCCGACCTCGCCGAACCGATGGGCGTCCAGAGCCGCCAGGCCGCCGAACGCCGCTACCTGCGCATGCGCCCGAACGCCGACGCCGGCACCGAGGCGGGCAGCACCGGCGAGCAGCGCGTCCAGGCCGTACGCGACCGGCGCGCCGCCGACCGCGCGGTGACCGCCTGGGCCCGCGACAACGCCGCGGACCTACGCCGCCTCGCCGGACAGATCGGCGCCCTCGACGGCCTCACCGCCTCGGCGGCCCCCGCCGTGAAACGCCTGCTGGACGCGCTCGGCAACAACGACCCCGCCCGCCTGCTCGCTCCGCTCGCCGAAACCCGGCCCTTCCTGGAAGCAGCCCACCCGACGATCGCCGACCATCTCGACGAGCTCGCCACCCGGACCGGCCGGCTGCGCGCCGACAGCGGACGGCAGCGCCGCACGCCTCCCACCGGCCCGTGACCGCCCCAGCCGGGCCCCAGCCCGCGCACCTCGGCCCCGGTCGCAGCCGCAGGCCCCCGGCAGGCGGAGCGCGGGTCGACGCCGACGCCGCCGGCGAGGAGACGCAGGTACCGGACCTGACAGGCCGGCCTGTCGCGGTGGCCTCGGTCGAGCAGGCCCTGGTCGCCGCCGCGGTGCCACGCCGGAATGCCGTGACGGCTGGAAGCCCTTCCTGCCGTGCTACGGAACCGCCCGGCCCAGGGCCGACCGCCCCGGGCACCCGTACCGGCCCCTCAGCCGTATCCGAACACCCGCGGCCGGCCGCGCGGCACGCCCGTCCGGCCCCGGCAGCCCGAACCGAACCCTTTCCACCGAAGGAGACCCCTCCCGTGGCCAGCCCGACCGAGACGCTGGAGTTCCAGGCGGAGACCCGCCAACTGCTGCAGCTGGTGATCCACTCGATCTACTCGAACAAGGACATCTTCCTGCGCGAGCTGATCTCCAACGCCTCCGACGCCCTCGACAAGCTCCGCCTGGAATCCCTCACCGACACCGACCTCGCGGCCGACACCTCCGACCTGCACATCACCCTGGAAGTCGACCAGGCGGCCCGCACCCTGACGGTGCGGGACAACGGCATCGGCATGACCCGCGACGACGTCGTCGACCTGATCGGCACCATCGCCAAGTCCGGCACCGCGAGCCTGCTGGCCAAGATCAAGGAGGCCAAGGACGCGGACGCGGCGCAGAGCCTGATCGGCCAGTTCGGGGTCGGCTTCTACTCTGCGTTCATGGTCGCCGACAAGGTCACCCTGCACACCCGCCGCGCCGGCACCGAGCAGGGCACCGTGTGGGAGTCCGACGGCGAGGGCAGCTACACCATCGCGGAGGCCGAAGGCCTGCCGGTGGGCACCTCGGTCACGCTGCACCTCAAGCCGGCGGACGGCGAGGACGGGCTCGGCGACTACCTGGCCACGTGGAAGATCCGCCAGATCGTCAAGCAGTACTCGGACTTCATCCGCTGGCCCATCCGCATGGCCGCCGAGGACCAGGACGAGAGCGAGCGCCGGGGCGAGCCGGAGACGCTGAACTCGATGAAGGCCCTGTGGGCCCGCCCCCGCAGTGAGGTGACCGAGGCCGAGTACAACGAGTTCTACCAGCAGATCAGCCATGACTGGCAGCCTCCGGCCGAGACCGTCCACATGCGCGCCGAGGGCACCTTCGAGTACGAGGCTCTGCTGTTCGTCCCCGCCCACGCCCCGTTCGACCTGTTCTCCCGGGACGCCAAGCGGGGCGTGCAGCTGTACGTCAAGCGCGTGTTCATCATGGACGACTGCGACGCGCTCATGCCGAACTACCTGCGCTTCGTCAAGGGCGTCGTCGACGCCCACGACCTGTCGCTGAACGTCTCCCGCGAGATCCTGCAGCACGACCGCCAGATCACCGCCGTGCGGCGGCGCCTCGTCAAGAAGGTCCTCGCCGCCCTCAAGGACATGCGGACCAAGGACAGCGAGACCTACGCGAAGGTGTGGGAGCAGTTCGGCCGGGTCCTCAAGGAAGGCCTGATCGAGGACCGCGACAACACCGACACCCTGTTGGAACTGGTCTCCACGGCGTCCACTCACGACCCGGAGAAGGCGACGACGCTGCGCGAGTACGTCGCGCGGATGAAGGACGGCCAGGACACCGTCTACTACCTGACCGGCGAGAACCGGGCGATGGTGGAGAACTCCCCGCACATGGAGGCCTTCACCGCCAAGGGCTACGAGGTCCTGATCCTCACCGACCCCGTCGACGAGATCTGGACCGACGAGGTCCCCTCCTTCGACGGCCACCGTTTCCAGTCGATCGCCAAGGGACAGGTCGACCTCGACGACGACTCCGACGGCGACGGCGGTGACGAGGCGAAGACCGAGAAGGCCCAGCGCGAACAGGACTTCGCCGCGCTCCTCGGCTGGCTCCAGTCCACCCTGGCCGAGCACGTCAAGCAGGTCCGCCTCTCCACCCGCCTGACCACCTCCGCGGCGTGCCTGGTCGGCGACGCCCAGGACCTGACCCCCACCCTGGAGAAGATGTACCGGGCCATGGGCCAGGACCTCCCCCAGGTCAAGCGGATCCTCGAACTCAATCCCACCCACCCCCTCGTCACCGCCCTGCGTCGGGCCCACGAGGCGAACGCCGACGACCTGGCGCTCACCGACATCGCCGAACTGGTCCACGGCAGCGCCCTGCTCGCGGAAGGCGGTGACCTGCCCGACCCGGCCCGCTTCACCCGCCTCCTGACCGATCGCCTCACCCACACCCTGTGACTCGGGCGCGCGGCGGTGGCTCGGGGGGGGTGCCGCCGCCGCGCAGCGGGAGGCTACCTCACTCACGGGCGCCGCAAAATCTATGCGCGCCGGAGTAGACATTGCCCTTGGGTGGGTCTAACGTTTCTCTCGTAGACAGCAGTCGGCGATACCGGCCAGACACGAACTGGCCGGGGTTGTTGGACAGAAGTTCGCAGTTCGGTCCGGCAGTGGAGTTCCGAAGCCCGGCAGGTGCAGGACGGCGACGGGACTGACTGCCGGACCGGGCGGCCCGCAGGCATCAGGGGCCGCCGCCAGTGGTATCGAGCAGTACGCAGTTCAGTGAGCGCGGTACCGGCAGTACGAAAGTGACAGTTCAGTACAGAGGAGGAACGGAGGGCGCAAGCGCCATCAGGATCGCCCGGCCCGTGAACACTCACCCGGGCGGACACCGCAGACCCCAACGCAAGGACGGTGGTTTCCGGTCACGCATACGCGATCCCCGCACACCCCTTCCCCGGGGCAGTGCGGAAGTGGAAGGGCCGGCCCAGGCCGGTAGATGGTGTTGTTCCCTTCGGGGCCCCGGAGCCGACACGGCCCCGGGGCCCCTCGACGCGTTCTCCCCGAGAACCAGAGAGGTGCAGTGACTACAACGGCCAGCCCCGACACACCCGACAAGCTCGACGACGACGACTACCCCGCCTACACCATGGGCCGCGCCGCCGAGATGACCGGCACCACCCCCGGCTTCCTGCGGGCCCTCGGCGACCACCGCCTCATCACCCCCCTGCGCTCCGACGGCGGCCACCGCCGCTACTCCCGCTACCAACTACGCATCGCCATGCGCGCCCGCGACCTCGTCGACCAGGGCACCCCCATCGAAGCCGCCTGCCGCATCGTCATCCTCGAAGACCAACTCGAGGAAGCCCTGCGCCTCAACGAACAACTCCGCCGCTCCCAACACCGCCAGGAACCCACCGCCGGCACCCGACCGCCCGCCGGGCCGACGGGACCGGCGGGCGGTGGTCGCCAGGTCGTCGAGTGAGCAGAGCACGCCGCGTCCGAGGCAGCGCCGTTCCAGCTCCGCGTACCACCGCTCGACCTGGTTGATCCAGGACGAGTACGTCGGTGTGAAGTGCAACTGGACACGGGGATACGCGACCAGCCCGCGGTGCACCACGGGTGACTCGTGGGCGGACAGGTTGTCGTAGATCACGTCGACCGCCAGGCCCGGCCCGGCCTGGCGGTCGATCTCGTCCAGGAAGTCCCGGAAGTCGACCGCGCAGTGGGTGGAGCCCTCCGGTGTCTCCTCCGGCGCGCGAGCCGCGCGCGGAGGATTCCAGGGTCCTGTGCCGCCCTGTCGTCCCGGTGCGCCCCCGGCCGACAGGCCGGTCTAGAAGCCGAGCAGGCCGATGGCGTGGCCGTCGGGGTCGACCACCGGCCACACGGCCAGGCCTCGGGCGCACATGGCGGAGGCCGCGGTGGCGGCGAGCATGTCGGCGGTGGCGAACGGGGCGCGGTCGAAGGCGATGTCGCGGACCGGGGTGCGCTCAGTGGACCGGGTGCGGGTCTCGAACGGGGCGAGGTGCGGGCGGGTCAGCAGCCCGGCGCAGCGGCCGTCGTCGTCGCGGACCAGGAGGTGATCGGCGCCGGAGCCGTGCAGGATGTGGATCGCCACGTCGAGCATGACGTCGTCGCTGATCTGTAGCTCGGGGCGGGTCATGAGGTCGCGGACCGTGGTGGTGGTCGCCGGGCGTTCGAGGGTGAGGGCCATGGGGCTCCGTGGTGTCGTTTCCGCCGGGGCCGGCGGTGGTCGGGGTAGCGGCGGTGGGACAGCCGCCGGGGTCCGCCGGGGCCCGGAACGCGGGGGCGGTCCGGGCCGGACCTGCCTTCTAGGCCGCGAGGGCGATACGCCTGGGTGCCCGGCGGCGGCCGGAGGAGCCCTTGGTGTCGCGGCTCGCCACGGTGACGCGGGCGTCGCCGCCGGTGGAAGCCGGGCGGCTGCGGCGGCCGCGCCTCGTGGCCGCGCTGTCGCGGGGGCGTTCGACGACGGGGTCGGCGATGACGACGGGCACGCCGTTGGGGACTCGGGCGCCGGTGATGCGGGCCAGGTCCTCGTCGCCGGCGCTGACCCTGGTGGTGACAGGGGTGATACCGGCGGTGCTCAGCATGCGGGCCGTCGCGCGGCGCTGGTTGGGCAGGACCAGGGTGACGACGGTCCCGGACTCGCCGGCCCGGGCCGTGCGCCCGCCGCGGTGCAGGTAGTCCTTGTGGTCGCTCGGCGGGTCCAGGTTGACGACGAGGTCGAGGCCGTCGACGTGGATGCCCCGGGCCGCGACGTTGGTCGCGATCAGCGCCGTGACCTGGCCGGTGCGGAACTGCTCCAGGGTGCGGGTGCGCTGGGGCTGGGACTTGCCGCCGTGCAGGGCCGCGGCCTTGACCCCGTTGGCGAGCAGGTCCTCCACCAGCGCGTCGGCACGCTCCCGGGTCTCGGTGAACATGATCACCCCGCCGTCACGGGAGGCGATGTGGGCGATCGTGGCGTCCTTGTCGACGTTCTGCACGTGCAGCACGTGGTGCTCCATGGTGCTGACCGCTGCCGCGGACGGGTCCACCGAGTGGGTGACCGGGTCCTTCAGGAAGTTCCGGACGAGGCGGTCGACGTTGCGGTCCAGGGTGGCGGAGAACAGCATGGTCTGGCCGCCTTCGGCGACCTGTTCCAGGAGTTCGGTGACCTGCGGCAGGAAGCCCATGTCGGCCATCTGGTCGGCCTCGTCGAGGACGGTGACGCCGACCCCGTCGAGTTGGCAGTCGCCGCGCTGGATCAGGTCCTTGAGTCGGCCGGGGGTGGCCACGACGACCTCCGCCCCACGGTTCAGCACCTGTGCCTGGCGGCCGATCGACATCCCGCCCACCACGGCCGCCATCCGCAGCCGCACCGCGTGCGCGAACGGGGTGAGTGCGTCGGTGACCTGCTGGGCGAGCTCGCGGGTGGGGACCAGCACCAGGGCCAGCGGCCGGCGCGGCTCCGCGCGCCGGCCGGCGATGCGGGCCAGCAGCGCGAGACCGAACGCGATGGTCTTGCCGGAGCCCGTCCGTCCCCGTCCGAGGACGTCACGTCCGGCCAGCGAGTTCGGCAGTGTCGCGCCCTGGATCGGGAACGGCGTGGTGACGCCCTGGCGGGTCAGCACCGACAGCAGCGCCTTGGGCATGTCCAGCTCGTCGAACGATTCGACGGCGGGCAGCGCCGGGGTGGTGCTCACCGGCATCGCGAACTCACCCTGTGAGGAACGACTTTGACGGGCGCCACGGCCGCCGGCGGGCCGGTCGCCGTAGAAGGAGCCGCCGCCCGGGCGGGAGCCGTAGGCGGCGCCGGCGGATCGGGAGGAGACCGAGGAACGGGAGTTGGCGTTCTGGTACGGGGAGCGGCGGGAGCGGTTCATGTGAAACCTTCCTGGGGCGGCACGTCACGAGGCGGCTCGGCGGCGCGGGACGCCGGCAGGAGGTCGCGAGGGAACGGGCCGAAAGTGTGGAGCGCGGGGCGTGGACGGTGAAACCGTGCGGCACGTCACCTCAGGTCTGCGCTCACCGCCGGGGCGGGAACGGAGATCCACGAACCGTGGGATGTCACGGCAGGGGCGGCGATCCGGACGCGGCGCTGCGCGTCTCGCGTGGGGATGGCCGCCGGTGGCGGAGCCAGGGGGCCGGAATCGGCCGGGATGTGCGGGGTGGAGCAATACCGAAGGGGCCCGCACCGGGCATCATGTACGCGGTGCGGGCCCCTCGCTACCAGGCGGGTGCCGTGGCGGAAACTACAGCGGACGAATGTTCTCGGCCTGCGGGCCCTTCTGGCCCTGCGTGACGTCGAACTCGACCTTCTGGCCCTCGAGCAGCTCACGGAAGCCGTTGGCGTTGATGTTCGAGTAGTGGGCGAAGACGTCGGCGCCGCCACCGTCCTGCTCGATGAAGCCGAAGCCCTTTTCCGCGTTGAACCACTTCACAGTGCCATTAGCCATAAAAAATCTCCTTCAAGGGACTGTCCGAAGCGTGCACAGCGCGCGCTTCGAGTCACCGCGATAAGCACCCACCCGGGGAAGAGCCGGGAAACAGAAATGCGCCTGCGAAACATCAGCAGGCGCACACAAAGTTCATGGGAACCACTACTGCAACTAAAACGACTCTAGCAGGCCCAGACCCGCCGCGGGTGGATATTCCGTCCCCGGTTCTGCGGCGCCCCTTGCCGAGGGGTACCGGCCGCGATGCCACGGTGACTGCCAAAGTGACTGCACAGCAGCCGAGTTGAGCATGTCGGCCACCCCTTGCACTCCGACCGGCCGCTCCTCCCGGGAGGGCGAGAAGCGCAGGCGCCGAGCCTCTGCCCTCGGCGCGGCGGACTCGCGAAATTCAGTGCCACGCCCACCGGCACCATCCCGAGGCGCTCCGAAATCGAGTACGCGAAGAGGGCGCGCTCCCGCGACTTTCGACGCGTACCGCAAGGAAGGACGAAATCTGCGGCAGCCCGCCGCATTCCCGCCGTCGTCGCCGGGCGCACGGATTCCGCGGCATCCGCGGCGCGCTGACGCCGGCCCTGTCGGAGGTGGGCGGCTCCGCGGACTTCACCACCGTCCTCGCGGCCGACCCTGCCCGTCACCGGCGGCCCGCGCGATCCCGGCGACGGCCCGGCCCTCACCGCCGCCGTACAGCAGGCGCAAGGCTCGCGACTGCCATGGTTGCCGCCCAGGCCCTTCGGCTCGCGGAGACCGTGTCCTATCCTGGCAGGCATGCCGAACCCTGACGGGCTGCTCGTCGACATCGCGGCGATGGTCGAGTCCGAGCACAGCAATCAGATGTCGCTGACCGTGGTGGTCCCGGGCGCGGTGATCACCGGCAGACTCGCGCCGGTGAGCCTGTGGTTGGAGCGGGTGGCGGAGGTCCTCCAGGCCTCGGAGCACTTGAAGCCGTTCGCCGCCCTCTTCGCCCCGCCCGCCGACGCCCCGCCCGCACCGCCCACCCATCTGCATCTGCACCGGGCGAGGATCCTGCAGGGCGACTTCGGGCTGCCCCACACCGGCGGCATGTACCGCATCGCCATCGAGGACGTCAGCAGCTGGACGGTCGGGGACCTCAGCTACTCCGATTCCTGATCGCCGCAGCAGGCCGAGTGGCCGACCGGCGGCGCCTCGTCACCGGTGAGTTCGCCGGCGCGCTCCTTCGCCTCGCCGGCCAGTTCCCGCGCCTTGTTCGACAGGTCGCTCGTCGGTTCCTCCAGTCGTCCACCGGGGCGGCGCACCGGCGCCTCTCGTGCGTCACCTTGTGACCGATATGTGCCCCCTCATGCGCGCGGTACGGATCTCCGGCCGTCCTGGCCGGTGCGGGTCAGGCGGCGGCGGGTGGCCGGGCGTCGGCTGCCCGGATGTCTGCGGGGGCTGGGGCCGGTGGAGGGGGCGGCGGCGGTGGCGTTGCTGTCCGGGGAGTCGCAGCGGTTGCGGACCGGGATCGGGCCGGCGGCGTTGCGGGGTCTGCCCGGGCCCGCAGCGGAGGCCTCGCTCGGGGTGCGGGAGGTGGAGCGGGAGCTGGAGCGGATCGCGGGGGTGCACGGGGCCGGGGCGCAGGCGGAGCGGCGACGGCTGCTGCACGGGCTGTTCGCGCGGGCGACGGCGGAGGAGCAGGGGTTCCTGCGGGCGGTGCTGGTCGGGGACCTGCGGCAGGGGGCGCTGGACGCGGTGGTCGGGGACGCGGTGGCGCTGCCGCTGCGTTCGGCGGTGCTGGACGGCGAGGCGATCACGCTCGGTCCGGACGGCCGGCCGCGCCCGTTCCAGGAGACCGCCGCGCGCACCGCCTCCCGGCGGGACCCGGACCGGCTGCGCGCCGAGGTCCCGCTCGACGCCTACTTCTTCGACCTGCTGCACCGGGACGGCGAGGACCTGGTGGACCGTCCCGGCCGGGAGCGCTGGGCGGCGCTGGCCGGGGCGGTGCCGGACGGCCTGCGGGTGGCCCGCACCGAGACCGGGGACCGCGACCGGGCGCTGGCCTTCTTCCGCGACACACTGGCGCTCGGCCACGAGGGCGTGCTGGTGAAGGACCCGTCGGCCCCGTACGCGGCCGGGCGGCGCGGCGCGGGCTGGATCAAGGTGAAGCCCCGGCACACCCTGGACCTGGTGGTGCTGGCCGCCGAGTGGGGCAGCGGGCGGCGGCGCGGCTTCCTCAGCAACCTGCACCTGGGCGCCCGGGCGGCGGGCGAGCCGGGGCTGGGCCCGTGGGTGATGCTCGGCAAGACCTTCAAGGGCCTGACCGACGACACGCTCGCCCGGCAGACCGTCGAACTGCTGGCCCGGGAGACCGGACGGGACGCCTGGACGGTGCGGGTCCGGCCGGAACTGGTCGTCGAGATCGCCTTCGACGGGGTGCAGCGCAGCTCCCGCTATCCGGCCGGACTCGCCCTGCGCTTCGCCCGGGTGGTGCGCTACCGGCCGGACAAGGACGCAGCCGAGGCGGACACCGTCGCGACCGTACGGGAGATCGCCGCCGCCGAGGGGCTCTGAGCCGGGAGCGGGCGGCTACGGGCAGCGCCCGGAGGCCGTGAACCACCGTACGGTACAGGCTTGTTGGGGTGATGCCGGTTCAAACCTCCCGCGCCGCTCCGGCGGCTCCGACGGGAGCCGAATCGGCCATTCTCGGCGATCCCGCCACCGCGCCCTCCGTGGACGGAGTAGCGGCGGTTAGGTTGGCAATGACAACGAGAGGCGGCCGCCGGGCAGCCGGCGGCGCACTGGCGAGAGGTGCCCGACCATGCGGGTGAGTGTCGACCGGGACCGCTGCTGCAGCTCCGGGATGTGCGTCACGAACGTTCCCGAGGTCTTCGACCAGGACGACGACGACAGTCTGGTGAGGCTCCGTCAGACCGACTTCAGGCCCGACCAGTTCGAGGATCTCAGACTGGCCGCCCAGCTCTGCCCGGGCGGCGCCATCACCGTGGTCGAGGACGGGCCGGCGGAGGCCGGGGCCGCCTCGGTCGACGGCTGACCGTACGCCGGTCCGGGCCGGCCGCGGACCGGAACCGCACCCGGGACCGGCGGACGTCCGGCAACCCCACCCCCCACCGGAGAACCATCGCGACGCAAGGAGACCCCGCCTTGACGAGCACACCCACCGTGCCCGCCGTCCCACTGCCGGCCCGGCACTCCGCCGGCTGCCCGTTCGGCCCGCCGCCCGCCTACACCGAGGCCGCCGCCACCGCGAACCTGAGCCGCGCCGAGCTGCCCGGGGGCGAGTCCTGCTGGCTGGCCACCGGCTACACCGAGGTCCGCGCCATCCTGTCCGACCGCCGGTTCAGCGCGGACCTGCGCCACCCGACCTTCCCGCTGCTGATCGCCGGCAGCCGGGAGCGGATCGGCGAGAACCCGAACTTCCTGAACCTCGACGACCCCGAGCACGCCCGGCTGCGCCGGATGGTCACCGGGGACTTCCTGGTCAAACGGGTCGAGGCGATGCGCCCGGACATCCAGCGGATCGTGGACGAGGCGCTGGACGGGATGACCGCGGGCCGCGCCGAGGCCGACCTGGTCGCCGACTTCGCGCTGCCCGTCCCCTCGCTGGTGATCTGCCTGCTGCTCGGAGTCCCGTACGAGGACCACGAGTTCTTCCAGGGCATCAGCCGGACGCTGCTCAGCAACACCAGGCCCTTCGAGGAGCTCCTGGCGGCCCGGGACGAGATGCTGGAGTACCTGGAGGCGCTGACCGCCCGCAAGCGGGAGGAGCCGCGGGACGACATCCTCAGCCGGCTCGCCGTCCGGGACGACCTCACCCCGCGCGAGGTCGCCAGCACCGGCTTCCTGCTGCTGGTCGCCGGGCACGAGACGACCGCGAACATGATCTCGCTCTCCACCGCCCTGCTGCTGGACCGGCCCGAGCAGATCGCCAGGCTGGCCGACCCGGCCGCGGTGCCCGGCGCGGTGGAGGAGCTGCTGCGCCTCCTCACCATCATCCACACCGGGGTGCTCCGGGTGGCGTTGGAGGACGTGGAGCTGGGCGGTACGACCGTCCGGGCCGGGGAGGGCGTGGTCGCGATGCTCTCCACCGCCAACCGGGACGAGGCGGTGTTCGGCGGCGCCGACCGGCTGCCGGCCGACGAACTGGACCTGGACCGGGACGCCCGGCGGCACATGGCCTTCGGCTTCGGCGTGCACCAGTGCCTCGGCCAGCCGCTGGCCCGTGCCGAGCTCCAGATCGCGCTGGCCACGCTGTTCCGGCGGCTGCCCGGGCTGCGGCTGACCGTCCCGCGCGACGAGCTGGCGTTCCGCACCGACGCGTTCATCTACGGCATGCGGTCGCTGCCCGTCGCCTGGTGACGCCCGGGGGTCTCCTGACGCCCGGGTGGGGTCCGCGGGGCGCTTCCCGGGTCACCCGGCTGGCCCTCGCGCCGGGGCGGAGGCAGGCTGGAGGGGCGAAGAGCCACCACCGGTCCCGCCGCGCCTCCGGCCCGGCGCGCCAGGACCGGCCGAGGAGACGGAGCCCGCGATGACCGACATGAGTGACCGGTCCAAGGTGAGTACCGAGGACGACGAGGACATCCGCGCCGCGGACCCCGAGGAGGGCGTCCCCTCGATGCAGAACCTGCACGCACAGGACACCTCCCGGGCGGAGGGCGCCCCCATGCTGGACGAGCCCGGCCAGCCCGGCTGACCGTCCGCCGTACCGACTCGACCGCCCGGTGCCGCCGGGCGGTCGCCGCGACCGCAGGTGTCGCTGCTCCGGCGGCGGGCCACCCGCGGGGGAGGATAGGCGCATGACCGAACACGACCAAGGAAACCGCCAGGCCCAGCCGCCCGCGGACCCGCGCACGTCGTGGGCGACCTGGACCACCCAATCGATCATCAGCGGCCCCGGCGGGGTGACCACCACCGAGATCGGCCCGATCTCCGGCGACCTCACCGTGCACACCACCTGGGTGGACGGCGAGGCGAGGCTGACCGTCCAGTACACCGGCGCGCTGGACTGGTACACGGTCACCGGCAGCCCGGTGCCGGCGCAGGACGAGACCACCGCTCGGGCGATCCACCAGGCGATGGTGAACGGCGTCAAGGCCGGCCGGGGCGCGGGTGCCCCGGCTCCGCCGAAACCCTAGGAACCAACCCCAGGCCCCTCGACGCCCGGGGTTCCCGAGCCTCCGGCGACAGGCGCGCCCGGGACCGTCACC
>NZ_JBSFJC010000041.1:0-64704 GCF_053597855.1 Kitasatospora sp. NPDC001225 | reverse complement strand
GTCGATCCGGTCGCAGGTGGTGCGGGTGGCGCCGCGCAGCGCGTCGTCCAGGGCGGCACTGTCCCGGAGGCCGCGCGCCCGGCAGCCGCCCGCCCGGGGGCCCTCACGGCTGCCCGGCCGCGGGGACGGTCCCGCCGCCCTGGGGCGGCACCCGGCCCGGGACGGCCTGGCCCGGGGCGGCCCGGACCGGCTCGGGCACCCCGAGCGGGATGTCCGGCACCGCCTCGATGGAGTCCTCGGAGTGCACCACCGGCTGCCAGTCGTACCCGGCCAGCGCGTCGATCAGCGCCCGCACCATCACCGGGTCGAACTGGCTGCCCGAGCAGCGCTCCAGCTCCGCGACCGCCTCGCCGACCGGGCGGCCGCGCCGGTAGGAGCGGGTGGAGGTCATCGAGTCGAAGGCGTCGGCGACCGAGATGATCCGGGCGAACTCGGGGATCTGCTCGCCGGCCAGCCCGCTCGGGTAGCCCCGGCCGTCCAGCCGCTCGTGGTGGTGCAGGATCCCGGCGTGCGCCTCGCCGAGGAAGTCGATCCCGCGCACCAGCTCGTACCCGTACACCGGGTGGATCTCCACCGCCCGGCGCTCGGCCTCGGTCAGGGGACCGTTTCTGCGCAGCAGCTCGGTGGCCACGCCGAGCTTGCCGACGTCGTGCAGGATGCCCGCGAAGCGCAGGGTGCGCAGCCGCTCGGCCTCCATGCCGAGCTGAGTGGCGATCAGCACCGAGGCCCGGCCGACCCGTTCGCTGTGGCCCCGGGTGTAGGAGTCCTTGATCTCCACGGCCTGCACCAGCGACTGCACGGTGGCCTGGTGGGCGTCCCGCTCGCGCTGGCCCTGGGCGAACACCCAGGCCGAGATGGACAGCGGCAGCAGCGCGAGCAGCGCCGCGAACGCGCCGTACGGGCCCTGCCAGAGCACCGCGACCATCAGCCCGCCGGCCGCGTGCACCAGCACCGGCAGCCCGCAGGACGCGTGCGCCCCGCTCAGCAGCACCCCGGGCCGGCGGCCCTCGCTGAGCATCAGCATGACGCCCACCACCACCCCGTTGACCAGGCAGAACACCGCGACGGCGGCGAATCCGGGCAGCAGTGCGGCCGGGAAGCGGGAGCCGAGCAGCAGCTGCGGGCCGTGCAGCAGGTGGAAGGCGACGGAGGAGGCGAAGGCGCACAGCGCGAGCTGGGAGCCGTTGAACAGCTGGCGCGGGCGGCAGCCGCGCCCGCTCGGCCCGCCGAGCAGCGCGGCCGGGGCGGCCACCAGGGCGGCGGCGGCCGGCGGGAGCATCAGCACCCCGGCGAACAACACCGGGAAGAAGGTGTTCACCCCGGGCCGGGCGGGCGTCCGCTCGGGCAGCGCCGGCCGGCGCAGCAGCCGGCGCACCAGCACCAGGCAGGGCGTGGGCAGGCCCTGGGCCAGGGACTCCCAGCAGCCGTGCAGGAAGGCCAGCAGCGCGACCTTGGGCCAGTCCACCGGCGCGCCGAGCCAGTGCGGCCCCCCGGGGGCGGCCGCGGCGGGCAGCAGCGGCACCAGGCAGCACAGCGCCGCCACCGGCACCACCACCAGGTAGCGCGCCGCCCCTCGCGGCAGGGTCGAGCCTCCACAGTCGGTAGCGATCTCGACCTCCCCGCCGTACGGACCCCGTGTTGCCTCAGCGCGTCGGGCGGACCGACGGTGAGTGTCCGTCAGGAGAATAGGCCGCCCTCCGGACATGGGGACGCATGATGGCGCAATGGCGCAGTTGGCGCACCGCCAGCTCACTCGAACGAGTGACGGCGCATGCGAGCAGAACGGGAGCGGCCCCGGGAGTGTGTACTCCCGGGGCCGCTGTTGCCCTTGCCCTGAACCCGCCCGGCACCCGCCCGGACGTGCCCGAACCGTCCGGCCCGCCCTCGCCGGCGGGCCGCGGGGCTACCGCCCCCGGCGGTCGACCAAGGAGTCGGCCGCCGTACGGGCGTTCGCCCGACGGGTCGTCACTCCGCGGGGGCGCCGGCCTCGACCGGAGCGCCCGAGCGCCCGGCCGTCTCCGCCTCGCCCGCCCCGCCCGGCCTGGGCGCCGGCCGGGCCGACTCGACGTGCAGCTCGACGGTGGTCTCCACGGCGACCACCACCTGCTCGCCCGAGCGCTGCCCGGCCCGGATCGAGTCGATCCTGGCCAGCACCTTGCTGCGCAGGTCGGTCGGGGTGTCGTCGCACCCGCAGGAACGCTTGATCAACGCCTTGATCGCCTGCTCCAGCCCGTACTGCTTCAGGCAGGGTGAGCACTCCTCGAAGTGCACCCGCAACTTGGCGCAGTCACCCTCGGCCATCTCGTTGTCGAGGAATTCATAGAGGTGGTCGAGGACCTCGCCACACTCGGTTTCGTGCGGATCGCCGCAGCTCATGAGCCCGAGCCCTTCGCTTCCTGCCCTGCCCCGCTGCCGGCCGGGACGAGCCCGCGCTCACGGGCGTAATCCTCCAGCATGCCGCGCAGCTGACGGCGGCCGCGGTGCAGCCGGGACATCACCGTACCGATGGGAGTACCCATGATGTCCGCGATCTCCTTGTACGCAAAGCCTTCTACGTCCGCGAGATAGACGGCGATCCGGAATTCCTCCGGGATGGCCTGGAGCGCGTCCTTCACATCGCTGTCGGGGAGGTGGTCGAGCGCCTGGGTCTCGGCCGAGCGCAGACCGGTCGACATGTGCGACTCGGCCCGGGCCAGCTGCCAGTCCTCGATCTCCTCCGCCGCGGTGCGCTGGGGCTCCCGCTGCTTCTTGCGGTACGAGTTGATGAACGTGTTGGTGAGGATGCGGTACAGCCAGGCCTTGAGGTTCGTCCCCTCACGGAACTGGTGGAAGGACGCGTACGCCTTGGCGAACGCCTCCTGGAGCAGGTCCTCCGCGTCGGCCGGGTTGCGCGTCATGCGCAGCGCCGCCGAGTACATCGGATCCAGGTAGCCCAGGGCGTCGCGCTCGAAGCGCTCCCGCCGGGCCTCCTCGCTCTCCTCCGCCGACACCCGGTAGGTGTCCTCACCGATCGCCTCGGCCAGCTCCTCACCGGTGAGCGCCTCGCCCGCGGGCAGGGCGTCGCCCGGGCCACGGCCCGGATCGGCCTCGTGCTCGGTCCCGACGACCGGACCCACCTCCTCGGCATGACGGGCACGGCCCACGGCGGGCCGCCCAGAAATGGAGGATATCGGGCTGACGGGCTTCTCGCCCGCGTCGATCCAGTCCGACCAGGAGGGGGCGAACGCCGCGGTGGCCTCGCGCTCCTCAGGCCGTTCGGGGCACGCGATCGAACCCATCTGCCCTGCCTCTCACCGGTGACTCCTGCTGACGGAGACGACAACCACACGCGCCCCGCCCGCATTCCCGTCCCCGGGCGCCATTCACTCGCACGAGTGAGCGAATGGAAACTCCCTGCTCACGGCCCCGAAGCCGGAGCCGGAGCCGGACCGCCCCACGGCCTCACACCAGCCGCAGCACCCAGTCCCCCACCGCCGAGCAGATCAGGTCCAGCACCTCGTCCTGCCCCACCGGCGCCCGCTTGGGCACCTCGAAGCCGTGGCTGCCGTACGGCACCGCCACCAGCTCGTGCCCGTGCGGCAGCTCCGGGAACTCCACCGGCCCGCCGAACGGGTCCGCCGCGCTCTGCACCACCAGCGTCGGCAGCCCGGACCCCAGCAGCTCCTCCGCCCGGCTCTTCTCCGGCCGGCCCGGCGGGTGCAGCGGGAACGCCAGCGCCACCACCCCGACCGCCCCGGTCGCCGCGCCCGTCCGGCAGGCCACCCGCGCCCCCGCGCTGCGCCCGCCGACCACCAGCGGCAGCCCCTGCCCGGCCAGCCGCTCGGCCACCGGCCGCCAGCCCACGTCCAGCGTCTTCGGCGCCGGGCCCAGCCTCCGGCCCGCCACCCGCCAGGGCTGCTCGACCAGCGCCACGGTGATCCCCCGGGTCGGCAGCTTCGCGGCCAGCGCCACCAGGTCCCTGGCCTCGATCCCGCCGCCCGCGCCGTGGCCGAGGGCCAGGACGGCCACCGGCTTCGCGGCCGGGTGGTAGGTGATCCGGGCCTCCCCGGCCCCGGTGGGGACCGCTTCGGTGCGGACCGGTTCGGTGGTGCTCATCTCGACGTCTCCCGGAACGTTCGCAAAAGGTCGGAACAGGCGGTTCAGAACAGGGTGGTCTCGTACTCGGGCTCGGCCCACGGCTCCTTGAGCTCCGGGCCGTTGTTGCGGATGCTGCCGACCGCCGGCGACACCGGGGTGGCCACCAGCGCGCCCGGCGGCGGGGGTATCAGCAGCCGGCGCAGCCCGTCCGGGTCGGTCAGCCGCGGGTCCAGCCACTCGTCCCAGTCCCCCCGGTCCAGGAACAGCGGCATCCGCTCGTGGATCGGCGCCAGCAGCTCCTCGGCGTCCGTGGTGACGATCGTGAACGTCACCAGCCAGGCCTCTGGGTGCCCCGGCGGCACCGCCCGGTTGCGCCAGAACTCGTACAGCCCGGCCAGCGCCAACGGGGCACCGTCCGCCCGGGACACGAAGTACGGCTTCTTGCGGGCCTTGCCGCGCTCCCCCGGGACCGTCTGCCACTCGTAGTAGCCGTCCACCGGCAGGATGCACCGGCGGGCGGCGAAGGCCTGCCGGTACGAGGGCTTCTCGTGCACCGTGTCCGACCGGGCGTTGATCATCTTCACCGCCGTCTCGGCGGAGTTCGACCACTGCGGCACCAGCCCCCAGCGCAGCACCCGCAGCTGGCGCACCGGCCGCGGCCGCTCCCGGCCCAGCCGCTCCAGCACCACGAACGCGCTGTTGGTAGGCGCGACGTTCCAGTTCGGGTCCAGGGTCTCCTCGGGGTCCCAGTGCTCGACGCCGAACAGCTCGACGACGTCCCCGGGCTTGCTGCTCGCTGCGAACCGACCGCACATGCGGGCCAGCTTGCCATGCCGCCGCTCCTCAGGACCTGTTCATCCCCGGACCAGAACCACCCCCTGCCTCCCGCCCGTCCCCGCATGGGAGGCTGCCCCGAACGGCCCACACGGCGGCCCGGTACGACGGACGGAGGCGGAGAGACCCCGATGAACGCGAACGACCAGACCCTCGGCGACCTGTGGAACCAGGTGACCGGCACCCAGGCCGCCCCGCCCGGCTGGCTGGTCCTGGCCACCGGCGCCGCCGCCCTGCTCACCGTCCTGGCCCGCCCGCTCTGGCACGTCGCCCGCAACGCCGTGACCATCGCCCACGAGGGCGGCCACGGCCTGATCGCCCTGGTCACCGGCCGCAAACTGGCCGGCATCCGGCTGCACTCGGACACCTCCGGACTCACCCTCTCCTACGGCCGCCCCACCGGCCCCGGCATGGTCCTCACCGCCGCCGCCGGCTACACCGCCCCCGCCCTGCTCGGCCTCGGCTGCGCCGCCCTGCTCGCCGCCGACCGGATCACCCTGCTGCTCTGGCTGGCGATCGTGCTGCTGCTCGCCCTGCTCCTGCGCATCCGCAACGCCTTCGGCTTCCTCACCGTGCTGGTCGCCGGCGGCGCCTTCTTCCTGGTCTCCTGGTTCGGCAGCGCCGAGGTCCAGGCCGGCTTCGCCTACCTCGGCTGCTGGTTCCTGCTCCTCGGCGCCGTCCGCCCCGTCCTGGAGCTCCAGCACCAGCGCCGGATCGGCTGGGCCCGCGACTCCGACGCCGACCAGCTCGCCCGGCTCACCCACGTCCCCGCCCTCGCCTGGGTCACCGTCTTCCTGCTCGTCGCCCTCGCCTGCCTCGCCCTCGGCGCCGCCTGGCTGCTCCAGCCCCTGCAGTGAGCCCACCGGGCCTCCCGCCGCCCGGCCACGCGCCGAGAACGTTCCCGTACGGCCCCTAGACTTGCCCCATGACCGAGACCCTGTGGCCCGCCCCCGTCGCGACCAGCCCCGTCGACGCCACCGTCACCATCCCCGGCTCCAAGTCGGTCACCAACCGGGCCCTGGTGCTGGCGGCCCTCGCCGACGGGCCGGGCTGGGTGCGGCGCCCGCTGCGCAGCCGCGACTCCCAGCTGATGGCCGACGGCCTGCGCGCCCTCGGGGTCACCATCGAGGAGAAGGTCAACAACGACTCCGGCGGCACCGGCGGCGGCGAGGCCTGGCGGGTCATCCCCGCCCCCGCGCTGCTCGGCCCGGCCTCGGTCGACGTCGGCAACGCCGGCACCGTGATGCGCTTCCTGCCCCCGCTGGCCGTCCTGGCCGACGGCCCGGTGCACTTCGACGGCGACCCGCGCTGCTACGAGCGCCCCCAGCACGGCGTGATCAACGCCCTGCGCGCGCTCGGCGCCCGGATCGAGGACGGCGGCCGCGGCGCCTTCCCACTGACGGTGCACGGCACCGGCTCGCTGGACGGCGGCCCGGTCGAGCTGGACGCCTCCTCCTCGTCCCAGTTCGTCTCCGCCCTGCTGCTCTCCGGCGCCCGGTACAACCACGGCATCGAGGTCCGCCACGTCGGCGGCCCGGTCCCGTCGCTGCCGCACATCCGGATGACCGTGGAGATGCTGCGGCTGGCCGGCGCCCAGGTCGACGCCCCCGAGGACGGCGGCGAGAAGGACGTCTGGCGGGTCACCCCGGGCGCCGTGATCGGCCGCGACCTGGTGGTCGAGCCGGACCTCTCCAACGCCGCGCCGTTCTTCGGCGCCGCGCTGGTCACCGGCGGCCGGGTCACCGTGCGGGACTGGCCCAAGCACACCTCCCAGCCCGGTGACCAGCTGCGCGAGATCTACACCCGGATGGGTGGCGCCTGCGAGTTCACCGACGAGGGCCTGCAGTTCACCGGCACCGGCCGGATCCACGGCATCGAGGCCGACCTGCACGACGTCGGCGAGCTCACCCCGGTGATCGCCGCCGTCGCCGCGCTCGCCGACTCCGAGTCCCACCTGTACGGCATCGCGCACCTGCGCCTGCACGAGACGGACCGGCTCGCCGCGCTCGCCAAGGAGATCAACGACCTGGGCGGCGACGTCACGGAGACCGAGGACGGTCTGCGGATCCGCCCGCGCCCGCTGCACGGGGGCGTCTTCCACACCTACGAGGACCACCGCCTCGCCACCGCCGCCGCCGTCCTCGGCCTCGCCGTCCCCGGCGTGGAGGTCGAGAACGTGGCCACCACCGCCAAGACCCTGCCCGACTTCCCGGGGATGTGGGCCGAACTGCTCGGCGAAGCGGCGGAAGCGACGGCGGGCGTCTGAGCGGAGACTGAGCACATGCGCCGCTACGGCAAGGACGCCGACGAGGACGACATCCGCAACCGCCCCGCCCGCCGGGGGTCCCGGCCGCGGACCCGGATCCGGCCCAAGCACGAGGACGCCGCCGAGGCGATGGTGCTGACCGTCGACCGCGGCCGGGTCACCTGCCTGGTCGACCCGGGGACGAAGCAGGAGCGCGAGGTCGTCGCCATGAAGGCCCGCGAGCTGGGCCGCAAGGGCGTCGTCGTCGGCGACATGGTCAACCTGGTCGGGGACCTCTCCGGGGACGCCGACACCCTGGCCCGGATCGTCCGGGTCGAGGAGCGCGGCTCGGTGCTGCGGCGCACGGCGGACGACGACGACCCGTACGAGCGGATCGTGGTCGCCAACGCCCAGCAGCTGGCGATCGTCACCGCCCTGGCCGACCCGGAGCCGCGCCCCCGGCTGATCGACCGCTGCCTGGTGGCGGCCTACGACGCGGGCATGGAGCCGCTGCTGGTGCTCACCAAGTCCGACCTCGCGCCGGCCTCGACGCTGCTGGACTCGTACGCCCCGCTGGGCATCACGTATGTGGTCACCCGCCGCGACGAGCTGGAGACCACCGGCGCCGAGGCCGTCCGCGAGCACCTGCGCGGGCTGTCCACGGTGTTCATCGGCCATTCGGGCGTCGGCAAGACCACCCTGGTCAACGCGCTCGTCCCGGACCGCCAGCGGCAGACCGGGCGCGTCAACGCGGTGACCGGCCGCGGCCGGCACACCACCGTCTCCGCCCTGGCGCTGCGGCTGCCCCCGCCGCCCGGCGCCAAGCCGGGCTCGAAGAAGGCGCTGAACCCCGGCTGGGTGATCGACACGCCCGGCTTCCGCTCCTTCGGCCTCTCGCACATCGACCCGTCCCGGGTCATCCTCGCCTTCCCCGACCTGGAGCCCGGCACCGTCGACTGCCCGCGCGCGTGCAGCCACGACGAGCCGGACTGCGCGCTGGACGCCTGGGTCGCCGAGGGCCACGCCGAGGCCGCCCGGCTCTACTCGCTGCGCCGGCTGCTGGCCAGCAAGGAGGGCGAGCTCGACTGAGCCCGGCGGCGCCGGGCCCGTCCTCGGGTTCGGCGCCGGTGGCCCGTTCGAGGTGTCGGAGCGGGCTCACCTGGCGATCATAGGAAGGTCGGACCGTACCCGGTCCGACCTTCGATCGACAGGGAGGGCACGCGATGGCATGGGCCCTGGTGGTCCTGGCCGGCCTGCTGGAGACCGGCTTCGCGATCAACCTCAAGCTCAGCGAGGGTTTCACCAGGCTCTGGCCCACCATCAGCTTCTGCGTGTTCGCCCTCGGCAGCTTCGGCCTGCTCACCCTCTCGCTGAAGACCCTGCCGGTCGGCCCCGCCTACGCGGTGTGGACGGGCATCGGCGCGGCTGGCACCGCGATCTACGGCATGGTCTTCCTGGACGAGACCAGTTCGGTCCTCAAGCTGGTCTCGATCTCGCTGGTGATCGCCGGCGTCATCGGCCTCCAGCTCAGCGGCACGGCCCACTGAGCGGCTAGGGTTTCGGGCATGGCCGATTACCACGACGACCTCCGACTCGCCCATGTCCTCGCCGACTCGGCCGACTCGGTCACCCTGGAGCGCTTCCGCGCCCTCGACCTGAAGGTCGAGACCAAGCCCGACCTCACCCCGGTGAGCGACGCCGACAAGGCCGCCGAGGAGCTGGTGCGGAGCGTGCTCCAGCGCGCCCGCCCGCGCGACGCCGTCCTCGGCGAGGAGTTCGGCCTCCAGGGCTCGGGCCCGCGCCGCTGGGTGATCGACCCGATCGACGGCACCAAGAACTACATCCGCGGCGTCCCGGTCTGGGCCACCCTGATCGCCCTGCTGGAGGACGGCCCGGACGGCGTCGAGCGCCCGGTGGTCGGCATGGTCTCCGCCCCCGCGCTCCAGCGCCGCTGGTGGGCGGCCAAGGGCCTCGGGGCGTTCGGCGGCCGCAGCCTGGCCAAGGCCTCCCGGCTGCACGTCTCCGGCGTCTCCCGGATCGAGGACGCCTCCTTCTCCTACTCCTCGCTCACCGGCTGGGAGGAGCGCGGGCGCCTCGACCCGTTCCTGGACCTCACCCGCGCCTGCTGGCGCACCCGCGCCTACGGCGACTTCTGGTCCTACATGATGGTCGCCGAGGGCGCCGTCGACATCGCCGCCGAGCCCGAGCTGTCGCTGTGGGACATGGCGGCCAACTGCATCATCGTCGAGGAGGCCGGCGGCCGCTTCACCGGTCTGGACGGCGTCCCCGGCCCCGGCGGCGCCGACGCCGTCGCCTCCAACGGCCTGCTGCACGAGGAGGCCCTGCGCCGGCTGGGCGTCTGAGCCGGATCCTCGGGCCGAGGCGTGCGCGGGCCCCGGTGACCTGTGGGAGCAGGTCACCGGGGCCCGCCGTTCTCGCCCGGGTGCGCGGGGCTACTGCTTGCGCAGCTCCCGGACCGCCGCGTCCAGCCGCTGCCCGAAGTCGGCGTCGGCCTTGCGGAAGTTGTCGACCGCCCGCTCCACGATGTCCTCGCGGTCGGCCGAGACCTTGGCGATGAAGCCCGCCAGGTTGGCGACCAGGCGCTGCTTCTCCTCCTCGGAGAACAGCCGGTAGAGGTCGCCGGCCTGCACGAAGTCGTCGTCCTCGGCGTGCGAGGGCGCGACGTGGTTGCCGGTGAGGCCGTCGACGGCGGTCGCGGCCCACAGCGGACGGCCGGTCTGCACCGGGCCGCCGAAGCTGTTCGGCTCGTAGTTCTTCTGCCGGCCGTGGCGGCCGTCGTACAGGTAGCCGTCCCGGCTGTTGGTGCGGGCCTCGGTGGCGTGCGGACGGTTCACCGGCAGGTGGTCGGCGTTGATGCCGACCCGGTAGCGGTGGGCGTCGGCGTACGCGAACAGGCGGCCCTGGAGCATCTTGTCCGGGGACGGGCCGATGCCGGGCACGAAGTGCGCCGGGGAGAAGACCGACTGCTCGACCTCGGCGAAGACGTTGTCGGGGTTGCGGTTGAGCTCCAGCTTCCCGATCTCGATCGGCGGGTAGTCGGCGTGCGGCCAGACCTTGGTCAGGTCGAAGGGGTTGAAGCGGTAGTTCGCCGCGTCGGCCGCCGGCATGATCTGGACCTGCACCGTCCAGCTGGGGAACTCGCCGCGCTCGATCGACTCGCGCAGGTCTCGCTGGTGGCTGTCCGGGTCCTCGCCGGCGAGGGTGTTGGCCTCGGCCTGGGTGAGGTTGCGGATGCCCTGGTCGGTCTTGAAGTGGTACTTGACCCAGAAGTGCTCGCCGGCCTCGTTCTGCCACTGGTAGGTGTGCGAGCCGTAGCCGTTCATGTGCCGGTACGAGGCCGGGATGCCGCGGTCGCCGAACAGCCAGGTCACCTGGTGGGTGGCCTCGGGCGACAGGCCCCAGAAGTCCCAGACGTTGTCCGCCTCCTGCGAGCCGGTGTACGGGTCGCGCTTCTGGGTGTGGATGAAGTCGGGGAACTTGATGGCGTCCTTGATGAAGAACACCGGGGTGTTGTTGCCGACGAGGTCGTAGTTGCCCTCCTCGGTGTAGAACTTCAGCGCGAAGCCGCGCGGGTCGCGCACCGCGTCGGCCGCGCCGAGGTTGCCCGCCACCGTGGAGAAGCGCAGGAACGTCTCGGTCTGCTTGCCGACCTCGGAGAGGAACGCCGCCCGGGTCCAGGGCGTCAGGTCGGCGGTCACGGTGAAGGTGCCGTACGCGCCGGCGCCGCGGGCGTGCACCACGCGCTCCGGGATCCGCTCGCGGTTGAAGTGCGCGAGCTTCTCGAACAGCAGCTGGTCCTGGATGAGCGCCGGGCCCCCGGGGCCCGCCGTCTCGGTGTTCTGGTTGTCGGCGACGGGGGCACCCGCCTCCGTGGTCAGGGTCGGGCGCAGCTCGTCCTGGGTCGTCATGGGAGTGCCTCCGCGGTATCCGGTCGTGATGACACGATCCTAACTTGGACTTTGTCCAAGTCAATACTGGAACCAATCTCGGAGGGTGACCTACTCTGGAGGGCATGAGCGACCTGCTGGAGAGACTGCGCGCGAGAGGCTGGCGGCTGACCTCGCAGCGCCGGGTCGTGGCCGAGGTCCTGGACGGCGAACACGTCCACCTCACCGCGGACGAGGTGCACGCCCGCGCGACGACCCGACTGCCGGAGATCAGCCGCGCCACCGTCTACAACACGCTCGGCGAACTCGTCGCCCTCGGCGAGGTCCTGGAGGTCGCCGCCGACGGCCGCGCCAAGCGCTACGACCCCAACGCCCACCGCGCCCACCAGCACCTGATCTGCTCGGGCTGCGGCGCGATCCGCGACGTCCAGCCGCAGGGCGACCCGCTCGCCGCCCTCCCCGCCGCCGAGCGCTTCGGCTTCACCGTCACCGCCGCCGAGGTCACCTACCGCGGCCTGTGCCCGAACTGCCGCCCCTAGCCCGCCGGTTGCCCGCAGCAGCCCGACCGTCCGGTTGCCCGGCGTCCGGCTACGCGCTCAACTCCGCGTTCAGCGCGCCCAGCAGCCGCCCGGCCCGCTCCGCCACCTCGGCCGGCCCGGAGTCGATCGCCCGCCGGCACCAGTTCTCCGCCTGCATCGGCTCCCCGCGGCGCAGCGCCAGCAGCGCCAGGCGCAGCGCCGCCCGGCCGTGCCCGGCGTCGGCGGCCCGGGTGTACCAGAGCATCGCCTCGGCCTCGCTGTCCTGCCGGGCCAGCAGCAGCCCCAGGTTGAACGCGGCACTGCGGCTGCCCGCCTCGGCGGCCCGCCGGTACCAGCTCTCGGCGATCTCCAGCGCCCCGCGCTCGGCCGCCCGCACACCCATCCGCACCTGCGCCCGGCGGTGCCCGGCGTAGGCCGCCAGCGCGTACCAGTGCTCGGCCTCGGCGTCCGCGTCCCCGCGCCGGTCCAGCAGCGAGGCCAGCCGGAACGCGCCCTCGGCCGAGCCGCCGGCCGCCGCCTGCCGGTAGCGCTCCAGCGCCCCGCCCAGGTTGCCGCGCTGCTCCTGGACGACCGCGAGCTGCAGGGCCGCCTCGCCGTGCCCCTCGGCCGCGGCCCGCGCGTACCACTCCTGGGCCTGCTGCTGCTCGCCGCGCCCGGCGTGCAGCACGCCGAGGTTGAACGCCCCGTCCACGCTGCCGGCCTCGGCCGCCTTGGAGAACCAGGGCTGGGCACCGGACTCGTCGCCGCGCTGCAGCAGCACCACGGCCAGCGCGTTGCAGGCCTCCCGGTGCCCGGCGTACGCGGCCCGGCGGTACCACTGCTCGGCCTGCTGCTCGCGACCGGTGCCGGCGCAGAGCAGGCCGAGGTTGAAGGCGCCGTTCTGGTCGCCCGCGTCCAGCGCGGCCCGGTACCAGCGCTCGGCCGCGGCGGCCTCGCCGCGGCTCGCGTGCAGCGCCCCCAGCGCGTTGGCGGCGTTGCCGTCCCCGGCCTCGGCGGCCTCCTGCCACCACTCGGCGGCGGCCGCCAGGTCCCCGGAGTCGCGCAGCAGGAAGCCCAGCGCGCAGGCCGCGCGCGGCTCCCCGTTCTGCGCGGCCTGCCGGTACCAGCGGGCCGCCTCGTCCAGCAGCGACCGGTCGGCGCGGGCCCGCTCCTCCAGCAGCACGCCCAGGCGCAGCGCGGCGCGGGCGTGGCTGCGGGCGGCGGCGGTGCGGTACCAGGTCTCGGCGGTCTCCTTGTCCCCGGCGGCCTCGCGCATCCGGGCCAGCCGGTAGGAGGCCTCCCGGTGCCCGGCGTCGGCGGAGACCTTGAACCAGCGCTCGGCGCGCACGTCCCGCCGGTGCTCCATCAGGTCGCCCAGGGCGTAGGCGCCCAGCGGGTGGCCGTGGTCGGCGGCGTAGTGCAGCCAGTACTCGGCGGCCTCCTCCTCGCCCTGGTCGCGCAGTTGCAGCCCGAGCGCGTGCGCGGCCGGCGCGCTGCCGGCCACGGCGGCCTGGCGCCACCACTGCCCGGCCTCGGCGCGGTGGCCCTGCTGGTGCAGCAGCACGCCGAGGTTGTTGGCGGCGGCGCGCACCCCGGCGGCCGCGGCGGCGCGCAGGTAGGGCTCGGCGTCCTCCAGTTCGCCGCGGCGCAGCAGCAGGGTGCCGAGCCGGCAGGCGGCGTCCGGGTCGCCGCCGTCGGCGGCCTGCCGGTGGCGGGCCTCCAGCGCGGCGGACTCGCGGGCGGCGAGGGCGGTCTCGAAGCTGGTCGAGTCGAGGCCGGCCGGGTCGATCGCGGCGCCGGCGCCCGGCTCCCCGCCGGGCTGCTCCCCGTACGCGCCGACGGCGGCGGCGAACTGACGGGTCGACACGTGGACGAGGCTGTCGGGCCCGTAGCCCTGGGTCGGGGGGCGCTCGGACAGTCCGCTGGTGCGCTGGGCGGGCAGGGCTCCGGGGTGGTTGGCCGTGCGCTCGGCGCTCTCCGCCCAGGCGTCGGTGTCCGCCTCGGCGGCCGCCGAGGACCTGGCGCCTGACTTGCCGATCAGCCTCATGCCGACTCCCGCTCCCCCAGAGTGTCGCGGCATCGTGCCCCGGCGTGCGTCCGGGGGGACTCCCAGGGGAGGCGCCGGACCCGACGGCCGGTCAGCGGCCGCGCACCGTCCCCCATGTGTCCCATCGTCGCATCACCCAGTACCCGCGTACACCTGCCCCGGCCGAATTCCGGCGGGGCCGACCCGAAGCCGACGAAATTGCTTCGGCGCTTTGTCGATTTCCCGACACGTCAACCCCACAAACCCCGCTGCCGTCCTCCTTGGCGACGGTCGATAGTACCGGAGCGGTTCCCGCCGCTTCCGGACGAGAACGGCCCGGGAGCGGCGCGGGAAACACCAGAGGCCCGGAGGAAGAATCCTCCGGGCCTCTGGCCTTTGTAGCGGGGACAGGATTTGAACCTGCGACCTCTGGGTTATGAGCCCAGCGAGCTACCGAGCTGCTCCACCCCGCGTCGGTGGTTAAACCATAGCACGGGCGCGGGGTGGAACGGAAAACGGTTACCGCAGCTCAGCGGCCGCCTCCGCGGACTACGGCTGCGGGCTGGGCGATCCGCCGCCGGTGGCGCCCGGGGCGGGAGTGCCGGCCGGGGCCGGCGCCGGGCTGCCGCCGCGGGCCGCCTCCGCGGCCTTCAGGGCGTCGCCGAGCGCCTTCTGGGCGTTGCCGTAGGCCACCCAGTCGCCGTTCTTGAACGCGGTCTGGCTGTCGCCGTACGCCTTCTCCGCGTCCGAGAGCGCCTTCTGGAGCTCCGGCGAGATCGTCCCGCCCGGCGCCGGCGTCGCGGGCGCCGTCGGGGTGGTGGTCGGAGCGGTCCCGGTGCCCGGCGTGGACGGCACGATCGGGGTGGTCGACGGGGGCGCCCCGCCGAACACCTTCTTCAGCGCGGCCTCCAGGGTGTCCTCGAACGCCACGTTGTCGTCCCCGTACACCGCCAGGACCTTCTGCATCGTCGGGTACTTGGCACCGCGACCGCGCACGTACACCGGCTCGATGTTGAGCAGCCCGCCGCCGACCGGCAGGGTCAGCAGGTTGCCGTACTCCAGCTCGGCGTCCCCGCCGCTCTTCAGGGCGAAGATCTGGTTGGCCACCTCCTGGCGGGAGTTGAACTTCGACTGCACCAGGCCGGGGCCGGGGGCGCCGCTCTCGCCCGTCATCTTCAGGATGCGGATCTTCCCGTAGTCGTCCCCCGGGTCCGCGTTGACGGCCATGAAGGCCGCCAGGTTGGGCCGCTGGTTGGGCACGAAGGTGCTGGTGAGCGAGAAGTTCGCGGTGTTCGTGTCCGGCATCCGCACCGTCACGTAGTACGGCGGCTGGACCTGCTTGGTGTCGCTGCTCGGGTCCACCGGGACCTGCCAGATGTCACTGCCGTTGAAGAAGGAGTTGGCGTCGGTGACGTGGTACTGGCCGAGCAGGTCGCGCTGCACCTTGAACATGTCCTGCGGGTAGCGCAGGTGCGGCAGCAGCGTCTGCGGGATGTCCGCCTTCGGCTCGACGGTGCCCGGGAAGGCCTTCATCCAGGTCTTCAGGACCGGGTCCTTGTCGTCCCACTGGTAGAGCTTCACCTCGCCGGTGTAGGCGTCCACCGTGGCCTTGACCGAGTTGCGGATGTAGTTGACCTGGTTGGCGGCGGTCAGCAGCTCACCGCGCTGGTTGGTCAGCGAGTCCTTGGTGGCGGCGCCCAGCGTCGTCTTCGAGGAGAACGGGAAGCCGTCCGAGGTGGTGTAGCCGTCCAGCACCCAGACCACGCGGCCGTCCTGCACCACCGGGTACGGGTCGGCGTCGATCGACAGCCACGGCGCGACCTTCTCCACCCGCTCCTTCGGCGTGCGGTTGTAGATGACCTTGGCGCCGTCGGTGATGGCCCCCGCGTAGAGGATCTGCGGCTCCGTGAAGCGCACCGCGTACGCGGCCCGGGTCAGCGGGTTGTCCAGCGAGACGCCGCTGCCGCCGGAGTAGGTGTACTCGGCGTTCTGGCCGGTCTTGGGATCGGTGTAGTCGATCTCCTTGTTGGCGCCGCCGACGATCGAGTACGTGGTGGTCTTCTCGCCGTAGTAGATCCGCTGCTGGTAGTCGCCCAGCGTGCCGGTGGCCGGCAGGCCCGACTCGGTGAACACCGGCTGGCCCTTGTCGTCGACCTGGTTGCCCTTGGCGACCACCGCGCCGTAGCCGTGGGTGTACTTGAAGTGGTCGTTGATCCAGTTGCGCTGCACGCCGTTGAGGTCGAGCTCGCGCAGGCCGATCACGCTGTCCTGCTTGTCCTGCCCGGTGCCGTAGCGGTCCACGTCCAGCGTGTTCGGGAAGGCGTAGTAGTTGCGCTGCTGCTCCAGCGACTGGAACGCCGGCGAGACGACGTTCGGGTCCAGCAGCCGGATGTCCGCGATGGTCTGCGCGTCCGGCTTGAGCGCGTCGGCGTTGGTCGTGCCCTGCGGGGTGTACTGGGTGGTCTGCGCGTCCGCGATCCCGTACGCCTGGCGGGTGGCGTCGATGTTCTTCTGGATGTACGGCGTCTCCTTGGCCTGCTCGTTCGGCTTGACCTGGAACTGCTGCACGATCGCCGGGTACAGCCCGCCGATCAGCACCGCCGACAGCACCATCAGCCCCAGGCCGATCAGGGCCGGGGCCCAGGTGCGGCGGATCGGGGTCAGGAAGAACAGCACCGCGCAGATGATCGCGACGAAGAACAGGATGGTCTTGGCCGGCAGGAACGCGTTGGCGTCCACGTAGCGCAGGCCCGTCCAGCCCGAGACGCCCTTGTACGAGCCGGTCTTCACCGCCAGCGCGTACCGGTCCAGCCAGTACGCGACGGCCTTCAGCAGCACGAACACGCCCAGCAGCACCGCCAGGTGCCCCTGCGCGCCCGCGCTCGCCCGGCGCCCCGGGCCCTGCAGCCGCAGCCCGCCGTACAGGTAGTGCACCAGCGCCGAGGTCAGCAGCGAGACGATCACCGCGCTGAACGCGAAGCCCAGCACGAACTCGTAGAACGGCAGGTCGAAGGCGTAGAACGAGACGTCCATGCCGAACTGCGAGTCCTTCTCACCGAAGGAGGTCGAGTTCGTCCACATCAGCCAGGTCCGCCACTGGCCCGAGGCCGCGGCGCCGGCCACCAGGCCGATCACCAGCGAGACCCCGATCAGCGCCCAGCGCTTGAACGGCGCCAGGCCCGACCGGTAGCGGTCCAGGCTCTGCTGCTCCACCGACATCGCCGACAGCGGCGGCCGCAGCCGGTGCGCCAGCCAGATGTTGAAGCCGACGATCACCGCCATCAGCAGGCCGAACACCCCGAACAGGCCGATCTTCGTCCACAGCTGGGTGGTGAACACCGAGGAGAAGTGGACCGACCTGAACCACAGCCAGTCCGTCCAGAAGCCCGCGAACATGACGAACAGCAGGAAGAGCACCGCGAGCACGCCCAGGGTCAGCAGGGCCACCCGCGCCCGCCGGGAGGGCGGGCCTACCCTGCGCCGGAAACCCGGCCCTGAGCGTTCGGGCATCTGGAAGACCACGGTGGCACCTCGGCTGTGTCGTCTGAATGGGGTCGGTCGTCAGAGCAACTTAACCAGGCTTTGGCCGAGTTCCCACCGTTAGCAGACGGTTACGACGGCCGCCCGCCGCCGGCCGTCCCCGCCACGGCTCCCCCGGCCCTCCCGACGGCCCGCGACGACCCCCCGACCGCCCCCGGCGGCCTTCCGGCGAGCGCGCCCCGCCCGGCGTGTGAGGATTGAGGCATGTCCGACGCGTCTGATCTGAACAACTCCCCCGACGACGTCTCCAAGCTCCCGGCCGCCACCCCGCTGACCCGGGCCGCGCTGGAGATCGACGAGTACGCCTCCACCCTCGGCTGGGACCTCCCGGCCCGGCTGTTCGCCCTGGTGGACAGCGCCGCCCTGAGCAAGGCCAACCCGAAGATCGCCAAGCAGCTCGGCCTCGCCGACGGCGACGAGCCCGGCCTGACCCCGATCGAGCAGGACGAGCTGCCGGCCGGCATGGAGCTCGACAAGTTCCTCGGCACCATCGCCTGGCCCGACTCCGTGGCCGGCTGCGCCCTGGTCGTCGAGCGCCTGATGCTGCCCCCGGGCGCCGAGCAGTCCCGCCCGCGCGGCGCCTCCGACGCCCAGCTCGCCGAGTGGGTGGCCAACCACCCCAAGCGCGAGGAGGTGCGGATCACCGCCGCGGTGCTCCGCGGCGGCAAGAAGGAGATCGCGCTGCGGCTGCGCTCCAAGGACGTCGCCCGCGAGGTGCTGACCGGCCCCGACCTGGTGCCCGGCCTGACCGACGCGCTGCTGGCGACCTTCGCCTGACGCCTTCCCGCCGACGTTCCCGGGCGGCCGCCCCGGCGGCTGCCCGGCAGGCCCCGTGCCGACGGCCCGACCGCTGCCCGGCGGCTGCCCGGTGACTACCCGGCCGCTGCTCGGCGACTGCCCGGCCGCTACTTGGCGGCGCAGGACGGCAGCGCGGAGGTCTGCCCGGAGCGGACCTGCTCCAGCGACTTCAGCGCGCTGTCCAGCGTGTCCGTCTTGATCAGGGTCAGCCCGGACGGGACGTTCTTGGTCGCCTCGGCGCAGTTCGAGGACGGGGTGAAGAAGTACTCGGCCCCGGCGTCCCGGGCGGCGATCAGCTTCATCGAGATGCCGCCGATCGGCCCGACCTTGCCGTCGTCGTCGATGGTCCCGGTGCCGGCCACGAACTTGCCGCCGGTGAGGTCGCCGCCCGGGGTGAGCTTGTCGATGATGCCGAGCGAGAACATCAGCCCGGCGCTCGGGCCGCCGACGTCCTGCAGCCCGATGTCGATCTGGAACGGGTAGGTGTGCCGGATCCCGGTGCCGATGCCCACCACCGCGAGCTCCGCCCGCTCGGCGGGGGCCTTCGGGTCGAGGTCCTTGGCCCGGACGGTCGGGACGGTGACGTCGGTCTTCCCGCCCGCCGTGGCGACGCCGTTCGCGTCCTTGACCCGCGGCACGACGGTGAAGACCGCCGACTCGCCCGGCTTGTGCTTGGTGACCGCCGCGACCACCTGCTCGACCGAGCCGGCCGGGACGCCGTCCACGGCCACGATCTGGTCGCCCGCGTGCAGCCGGCCCTCGGCCGGGGCGCCCGCGGTGACCGACTTCACGATCAGCTCGCTGCCGACCGGCACGCCCAGCTGCTTGAGCGCCGCGGTGCGGGCGCTGTCCTCGGAGGAGGCGAACTCCTCGGCGTTCTGCTTCTTGGCGTCCGCGTCCGACTGCCCCTTGGGGTAGACGTTGTCGTGCGGCACCACCAGCACGTCGTCCCGCAGCCAGCCGACCACCGCGTTGACCAGGCTGGGCTCGTACTTGGCCCCGGTGACCTGGACGGTGGTCATGTTGAGGTGCCCGGTCGTCGGGTACGACTCGTGCCCGCTGATGCTGATCACCGGCTTGCCGCCCTGGTTGCCGAGCGTGTTGTACGTCGGCCCCGGGCTCATCTCCGTGTACGGCACCTTCATCAGCACCGAGACGCAGAGCAGCGCTATGAGCAGCAGGGTGGCAGCGAGCATCGTCGCGGAGCGGCGTGGCATGCCTCGACAGTACGGGACGTGCCTGAAGCGGCGCCCGCCGGGCTACCGGCCGGAGCCCTCACCCGGGGCGGCGGCGCCCGCGGTGGTGCGTTCCATCGCGGCCATGAAGCGCCGGTGTTCGGCGAGTGAGGCCGGATCGCCGGTGGCCCGCGGGGCCCGCTGGGCCCACCCCGCCCAGAGGGCGGCGACCAGGACGGCGACAACCGGAATGATCAACCAGGCGAGCACACCCATACCAGCACTCCCAGCTCGTCGTGTCTATGAGCAGATTAACCACTCCGGCGGACAACGCGGCCGGCGCCGTCCGGGTTACGGGACGGCCGATCGGCTCACTTCCAGGGAGTATCCGGAGCGCCGGCACGGACCCGTTGGAGTGAGACCGCGGCGCGCCTGACCCGACGGACGCGCGAGGTGTGCCGTTCGGTTCCGACCGGCTCGGTGCCCTCGCGTCCGGTTCCGTGCCGTGCCGTCCGGTCCGGTTCCGTCGCGCCCGGGCCGGCCTCAGCAGTTGCCGGCGCCGACCCACTCCTCCGCGCCGTCGGAGAAGACCTGGTGCTTCCAGATCGGCACCTCGTGCTTGAGGTCGTCGATCAGCCGGCGGGCGGCCGCGAAGGCCTCGCCGCGGTGGGCGCAGGAGACGGCGACGATCACGGCCTTGTCGGTGATCTCCAGCCGGCCCACCCGGTGGACCGCGGCCAGCGCCCGGACCGGGAAGTCCGCGGCCACCTTCTCGGCGACCCGGCGCAGCTCCTGCTCGGCGGTGGGGTGGCAGCTGTACTCCAGCGCGGAGACCGACTTGCCGCCGTCGTGGTCCCGGACCGTCCCGACGAAGACGGTGGTGCCGCCGGCCGCGTCGTCGCCGACCGCCTCGTACACCTCGTCCAGCGAGAGCGGGGTGTCGCGGATGGCGAGCAGGCGGATGGGGTCGTGGTTGTCGGACATGACCCCATGATTCCCCATCCGGGACGCTCCGGGGCAAGTGCTTTCCGCACCGCGGTTCCGGAATTTCGCATCGTGAGAAATCGCGGGAGAGCACCGCCCGCCGGCCGGGCCCCGCCGTCCGGCACCGGCCGATCGGAACCGGCGCTCAGGACCGGCCGCTCGGGACCGGCCGCTCAGAACCGCCGCCGCTTGCGGGCCCGGCGCACCAGCGCCGCCGTACCGACCAGCGCCACCGTCGCCCCGGCCGCCCCCAGGCTGGTCGCCGCCTCCTTGCCGCCCAGCCGGCGCCCGGCCACCGCGTGCTTGCCGGACACCTGCTCCAGCAGCTCGGCCAGCACCTGCTCATTGGTGTGCGCCGGGCGCCAGCCCGCCTCGTGCAGCCGGCTGCCGGACACCACCCACGGGTACATCGTGTACGCCAGGTCCCCGGCCGGGGCCGGGGTCAGGCCCAGCCGGTGCAGCCGCGCGGCCGTACCGAGCGCCAGCGAGGCCGGCAGCTCCATCCGCCGGATCCCGGACAGCCGCTCCACGTCCTCCTGCTCCAGCCAGCCGTCGCAGCCGACCGTCACCTCGCCCTCGACCAGGCCCAGCGCCGCGTACTCCAGCGCCGCCGCCAGGTCGTCCACGTGGCAGAACTGCCAGCACGGCCGGGAGCCGGCCACCACCAGCAGCCGGGGCGCCTCGAAGTGCCGGGTCAGCACGGTGTCCACGCCGGGGCCCACCACCACGGCCGGGCGCAGCACCGTCACCTGCAGGCCCGGGTGGGCGCGCGGCGCCCGGCGGGCCAGCCGCTCGATCTCCAGCAGGTCCCCGACCAGCGAGGCCTCCTCCGTGGCCCGCAGCTCGGAGTCCTCGGCCAGCGGCACCTCGTTGTCGGCCAGCGCGCCGTAGACCATCGCCGAGGTGCACAGCACCACGCGGTGCACCCCGGCGGCCGCGGCCGCGGTCAGCACCGTCTGGGCGCCGCGCACGTTGTAGGCGCTGCGGGCCCGGGCGTCGGACTCCATGCCGAAGTCCATCGCCAGGTGCACCACCACGTCGACCCCGGCCAGCCGCTCGGCCACCGCCGGGTCGCGCACGTCGAGGACCCGCCACTGCACGCCCGGCACGTCGCCGCGCCGGTCGTCCACCGCGAGGACCTTCCGCACGTGCGGCGAGGCCACCAGCCGGGCGGCGACCCGCTCGCCCAGCACCCCCGCGGCGCCCGTGACCGCCACGGTCAGCGGCCGTCCGCCGTAGGCTGGAGGCGGCGACGCCGTGGTGTCCGACGCGTCCTCTCCTCCGGTCTCTCCTCCGGTCAGCCCAGAGCGAACGTCCGAGGGCGGGGAACTCACCGGCCATCCTCCACGGTTAGCTTTATGTGCGTACGGACGTGTGTCACGTACGTCCATCCTGCCCGAGGCGAAGGCCCGGTGGTGCACCCGGCGCGGGCCTGCCGCGCGGGAGCCGCCCCGAGTCCCCCACTCCGCCGCCGCCCCGGGCGCAGACTTTCCCGCCACACCCGCATGACGGCCGACCGGATCGAGGACCCCGTGAGCGACCTTCCCTTCGGATTCGGCGTTCCGCCAGAGGAGCCCGAGGACGGCAAGGCCAAGCCCGACGACGCGCAGAAGAAGAAGGACCAGGAGCAGTCCGACAGCGGCCCGCAGCCGTTCGGCTTCGGGAGCGGCAACCCCTTCGGCGCGCTCTTCGGCATGCCCGGCGCCCCGGGCGGCCCCGGCGGCGCCGGTGCCGACAACCCCTTCGCCGCGATGTTCGGCGGCATGAACCCGGGCGACCTCGGCGCCGCCTTCCAGCAGCTCGGCCAGATGCTCTCCTTCGAGGGCGGCCCGGTGAACTGGGACCTCGCCACGAACATCGCCCGCCAGACCGTCGTCGCCGAGCCCGCCGAGGGCAAGAGCAAGGACCGCTCGGTCAGCGCGGCCGAGCGCTCCGCCGTCGCCGAGGCCGTCCGCCTGGCCGACCTGTGGCTCGACGGCTCCACCGAGTTCCCCTCCGGCGCCGGCACCGCCGTCGCCTGGAGCCGCGCCGAGTGGATCGAGGCCACCCTCCCGGTCTGGAAGGACCTGGTGGACCCGGTCGCCGAGCGGGTCGGCAACGCCATGGGCGGCGTCCTGCCCGAGGAGATGCAGGCCATGGCCGGCCCGCTGATGGGCGTGATGCGCTCGATGGGCGGCGCCATGTTCGGCACCCAGATCGGCCAGGCGCTCGGCGCGCTCGCCGGCGAGGTGGTTGGCTCCGCCGACATCGGCCTGCCGCTCGCCCCGGCCGGCAAGGCCGCGCTGCTGCCGCAGAACGTCGCCGAGTTCGGCGAGGGCCTGAGCGTGCCCGCCGACGAGGTCCGGCTCTACCTCGCCCTGCGCGAGGCCGCCCACCAGCGGCTCTTCGCCCACGTGCCGTGGCTGCGGGCCCACCTGCTGGGCGCCGTCGAGGCCTACGCGCGCGGCATCAAGGTCGACACCTCCCGGATGGAGGAGCTGGTCGGCCAGCTCGACCCCACCAACCCGGAGGCGCTCCAGGAGGCGCTGGCCGGCGGCCTGCTCCAGCCCGAGGACACCCCCGAGCAGAAGGCCGCGCTCGCCCGCCTGGAGACGGCGCTCGCGCTGGTCGAGGGCTGGGTCGACGCCGTCGTGCACGCCGCCGCCGAGCCGCACCTGCCGCAGTCCGGCGCGCTGCGCGAGACCGTCCGCCGCCGCCGCGCGGCCGGCGGGCCCGCCGAGCAGACCTTCGCCACCCTGGTCGGCCTGGAGCTGCGCCCGCGCCGGCTGCGCGACGCCTCCCGGCTCTGGGCGCTGCTCGCCGACGCCCGCGGCATCGAGGGCCGCGACGCGCTCTGGGAGCACCCGGACATGCTGCCCACCGCCGCCGACCTGGACGACCCGGACGCCTTCGTCCACCGGGGCTCCGCCGACGACCTGGAGGGCGGCATCGACTTCGACGCGCTCGACAAGTTGCTCGGCGAGGCCGCGGCCGGCAAGCCCGACCTCACCAAGAAGGACGAGCAGCCGAAGACCGACGAGGACGGCACCGACGGGAAGGGCGAGCCCACCGCATGACGGCCACCGAGACGCCCGCCACCGAGACCTCCTCCGGCCTGCACGCGGACGCCGTCCGCGCGCTGAGCGGGTGGCGGCCCGCCGACCAGGACCAGGAGCGGCTGCGGCTCGACTACCTGGAGCACCTCGCCGCGCGGCCCGACGGCCTGTACCGCTCCTGCCTGCCCGCGCACATCACCGCGAGCGCGGCGGTCGTCGACCCGGCCGCCGGGCGGGTGCTGCTGACCCTGCACCCCAAGGTCGGCATGTGGCTCCAGATGGGCGGGCACTGCGAGCCCGGCGACCGCGACCTCGCCTCGGCCGCGCTGCGCGAGGCCGTCGAGGAGTCCGGCATCCCCGACCTGGTGCTGCTGGAGAGCGGCGGCACCCCGGTGCCGGCCAAGCTGGACCGGCACCTGGTGCGCTGCGCCGGCAAGGACCGGCCGGAGAACACCCACCTGGACGTCCAGTACATCGCGCTGGCCCCGGCCGGCGCCCAGGCGCTGATCAGCGAGGAGTCGCTGGACCTGCGCTGGTTCGACTACGACCGGCTGCCGGAGCTCACCGACCACTCGGTGCGCGACCTGGTGGCCCGGGCACGGCAGCTGACCGGCTGAGGTGCGACACCGGAAGGGGGCGCGGGCCACATCGGCCCGCGCCCCCTTCCGTCGTTCCTACGGTCGGACGGCCCGCCCGTGGCTCCCGCGCTGCCCCGGCCCTGACACCACCGCGACTCCCGCTCCGCCGCGGCGTCAGTCGCAGGAGGCCGCCTGATCGGGCCCGGTCGGGCCCGGGGCGGCGTGCCGGGCGCCGGGGATGTGCGGCAGCCGGGCCGCGGAGACCACGCCCTCCAGGTAGCCGCGGGCCCGCTCGGTCCGCGGGTAGGCCTCCAGCAGGGCCCAGAACGCCGGGCCGTGGTCCGGCACCAGCAGGTGCGCCAGCTCGTGCAGCAGCACGTAGTCCAGCACGTACTCCGGCATGCCCTGAAGACGGTGGGAGAGGCGGATCGTCCCCTCGCTGGGGGTGCAGGAGCCCCAGCGGGAGTTCTGGTTGGTGACCCAGCGGACCTGGCTGGGCCGGGCGCGGTCGTCCAGATAGGAGGCCGACAGCTCGCGGGCCCGGGCCATCAGGGCCTCGTCCCCGGGGATCCGCCGGGACTCCTGGGCGGCGAGCTTCTCCAGCATCTGCGCGACCCAGCGCTGCTCCTCGGCGTGCGACATCCGGGCCGGGATCAGCACGATGGTGCGGTCGCCCTCGCGGTAGGCGGAGACGGTACGGCTGCGGCGGGCGCTGCGGCGCACCTCGACCCGGCTGCGGTCGTGCGCCTCGGGGGCCGTGGCACCGGCGGGCGGCGGCTGCGACGGGGCCGGCCCCGGCTGCTGCCGCTGGTCCGGGCGCCCGCGCGTGTTCGGCGCCGCGACCTGCGACCCGGACGCTGCGGGGGCACGCCGACGCGACGCCGGTGGATGGGAGTCCCGCTCGGCTGCCATGGCACACGACGTTACCCGGTACCACGGACAGAAGTCCGCTGCCATGGCCGGAATCTTTCATGGAGCGATCGGGAACGAAAAGTCGACGGGGGGTGTCCGGAAAGCGACCTCGGGGAGGATGGCCAGTTATCCACAGGGCGTGCGAACGGATGGCGTGATCATAAGCACAGACCTGTGGATAACTCTGCGCACGACATCGGCGTGATGGGGCAAGCTGCGGTCAGCCGTCCGGAAACGATCGGAAGGAAGATCGTCGTGCGCCTCGCCCTCAAGCCCGCGCTGTCCCGCAGCTGGCGGGACTCGGAGACCCTGCAGTTCGGCACCGTCACCCGGTTCGCCGGGGTGCTCGGCAACGCCGACAAGACCCTCTGCGACTTCCTCGCGCTGCTCGACGGGACGCGCGACCGACCGGAGCTCCTGAACGAGGGAGAACGCATCGGGCTCGGCCGCGAACCGGCCGACACCCTGCTCACCGGCCTGGAGGAGACCGGCCTGCTGGACGACGCGGAGGCCGGCCGCCGCGCGCTGGCCCGCTTCCCCGCACAGCAGCGGGACCTGCTCGAACCGGACCTCGCCTCGCTCTCCCTGGTCCACTCCGGGCCAGGCGCCGCACCGGCGGTCCTGGGCCGCCGGGCCGACGCGCGGATCGAAGTGCGCGGCGCGGGCCGGGTCGGCGCCGCCGTGGCGGCGGTGCTCGCGGCGGGCGGCACCGGCACGGTCACGGTCGCGGACACCGGCCGGGTGAAACCCGGCGACTGCTCCCCCGCCGGGCTGTCGCCCGGGGACGTCGGCCGGCTGCGCTCGACGGCGGCCCGGGAGGCCGTGCAGCGCGCGGCGGGGCGGCCACCGGCGCCCGTGCCCCGCCGCCGGCCCGGGGACCCACCACCGGACTTCGTGGTCCTCGCGCCCCGGGACGGCAGTGCCGCCTTCGCGGGCGGGACGTACGAGGCCCGGCTGCTGCTGCGGGCCGGGGTGCCGCACCTCTACGTGGGCGTGGTCGAGGAGTTCGGCGTCATCGGACCGCTGGTGATCCCCGGGATGTCGGCCTGCGGGCACTGCCTGGTGCTGCGGCGGGAGGACGAGGACGCCGCCTGGCCGAGGGTCCTGGCCCAGCTGGCCGACGGAGGGCCCGGCCGGGCCCGTACCCCGGCCTGCGACACGGCGCTCGCGACGGCGGTCGCCGGCCTGGCGGCCCTGCACATCCAGGTGTTCCTGGACGGCGGGCGCCCACCGAGCGTGGACGGCTGGTGCGAGGTCTCGGCCGGGGACGGCATGCCACGGCGCCTGCGGCTGCGCGGGCACCCGGGGTGAGGAACGGAGGAGGAGAAGAAGAACGAGTCTGATGGGAGCAGGCCCGGCGGCTGCACGGCTCGGCAGCCTCCGGCCTCCCCACGGGACCACGGGCACCCACCCGGCCGTACGAGCCGATGGCCGGGTGGGCCCACCGTCCCGACGAACCCCCGGCCGGGGCCGACAAGCCCCACGGGCGGGTGCGAGGCCTCCCAAGGCCTGTGCCCTGCCCCGGGCAAGGCACAGGCCATGGCACGGCACGGGCACGGGCACGGACCGGGCACGGGCACGGGCACGGACCGGCAGAGAGGACGGGGCGCCACCGCTCGGGGTACGAGGCGGGTGGGTGGGTGGTGGGTGGGCTGTGGGTGCGGTGGGTGGTGGGTGGTGGGTGGTGGGCGGTGGGCGGGGTGGGGGGAGGGGGGAGGGGGGAGGGGCCCCGGGGAAGAGAGAAGCGAGCAGCATCACAACTCCGCGCAGGAAGTCGGCCGAGCGACTCTGCTGGCAAAGTCGAGGGCTGGTTCTGTGGTATTGCGACAGGTTTGTCTCACCATATGAGACCACGGGATGGGTGCTTCCAGCTGTTTTGTCACGAAGTGCTCGCTGCGACATACCCGGCAAATCGACTTCGCCAGCAGAGTCGCCGAGCCGACTTCCTGCGCAGCAACCACCTGCCCCCACCCCCCGCCCTCCCCGGACCAAGCCGCCCAACTCCCCGCAAAGGGAGGCCACTCTCCGCCCCGCCCCACGGAATTCCGAGGGGCACGCAGCAGGGAGCGGGCACAATGGCGTAGAGATGGTCGGCCGTCCGGAACCGGGGGGCCAGGGAATGGAGGCCCGGGGTGAGCGATCTTCCGCGCAAGGCAGTGACCCGCACGGCACGGCTCGCCGCCCTGCCGCTGGGGATAGCCGGTCGCGCCACGCTCGGCCTGGGCAGGCGGATCGGCGGCCGCTCCGCCGAGGTGGTCACCGCCGAGCTCCAACAGGCCACCGCGGACCAGCTGTTCAAGGTCCTCGGCGAACTCAAGGGCGGGGCGATGAAGTTCGGGCAGGTGCTGTCCGTCTTCGAGGCCGCGCTGCCCGAGGAGGTCGCCGGGCCGTACCGGGCGGCGCTCACCAAGCTCCAGGACGCCGCTCCCCCGATGCCCGCCGCCAAGGTGCACACCGCGCTCGCCCAGCGGCTCGGTGACGACTGGCGCGGGCTGTTCCGGGAGTTCGACGACCGGCCCGCGGCCGCCGCCTCGATCGGCCAGGTGCACAAGGCGGTCTGGCACGACGGCCGCACGGTCGCCGTCAAGGTGCAGTACCCGGGCGCGGGGGACGCGCTGCTCGCGGACCTCTCGCAGCTGAGCCGGGTGGCCTGGCTGCTGGGCCCGCTGATCCCCGGGCTGGACATCAAGCCGCTGATCACCGAGCTGCGCGAGCGCGTCTCGGAGGAGCTGGACTACGAGCTGGAGGCGCAGGCCCAGCGACGCCACGCCGAGGAGTTCACGGACGACCCGGACATCGTGGTGCCGGGCGTGGTGGCCCAGGCCGACCAGGTGCTGGTCACCGAGTGGATGGGCGGCACCCCGCTGGCCGAGGTGATCGCGGGCGGCACCCAGGAGGAGCGCGACCGTGCCGGGCAGCTGCTGGCCCGGTTCCTGTTCGCCGGCCCGTCCCGGACCGGCCTGCTGCACGCGGACCCGCACCCGGGCAACTTCCGGCTGCTGAAGGACGACGGCCCGGTGTCGGGCTGGCGGCTGGGCGTGCTGGACTTCGGCACGGTGGACCGGCTGCCCGGCGGGCTGCCGGCCCCGATCGGGGCCTCGCTGCGGATGGCGCTGGCCGGGGACGCGGCGGGCGTGCTCCGGATGCTGCGCGAGGAGGGCTTCGTGAAGCCCTCGGTCCGGCTGGACCCGGACGCGGTGCTGGACTACCTGCTGCCGATCATCGAGCCGGCCGCAGTGGAGAACTTCCACTTCACCCGGACCTGGATGCGGGCCCAGGCGGCCCGGATCGCCGACCCGCGCTCGCCCGCCTACAACCTGGGCAAGCAGCTGAACCTGCCGCCCGCGTACCTGCTGATCCACCGGGTGACGCTGAGCACCATCGGGGTGCTCTGCCAGCTGGGCGCCAAGGCGCCGTTCCGCGCGGAGATGCTGGAGTGGCTGCCCGATTTCGCCGGGCGGCCGTCGGCAGAGCGCGCGGAACCCGCCAACCCCGCCACCCCCACGAAGCCCGTGAAGCCCGCCAGGACCGCCGAACCCGCCCGGGTCCGCAAGGACTGACCCCCACACCGCGACAACGGCCGCAGGCCGCTCCCCCGACGACGGGGAGCGGCCTGCGGCACGACGGGGGTGGTTCAAGGTCCGACGGCGAACCGGCGGCCGGCCGTGGACCGGAGCCGGCGGGGGCCTGTCGAGGACGGGCCCTCCGGGCCGGCGGGACCCTGCATCAGCGCTGCATCAGCGCTACATCAGCGCGACGGCGAGCGCCTTGCGGGCGCGCATCGAGGCCCGCTCGGCCCGCTGCCTGAGCTTGCGGGCCCGGGCGACCCGGCTGACGAGCCGTTGGTTCTCGGCCTCGTGCAGCCTGTCTTGCATATGGGCACGGGCCAGGGATTCGTGGAGGAGTTGCATCTCGAGGATCCTGTTCTGGGTCTGACGTTCGGTGGCCTGCTCGGCGCGGGCGGTGGGATCGACGGCGGCGGGGTTCATGTCGTGGTCCTGCTCGTGGTGCTTGCTCGGGGACGTGATGCGGGCTGCGGCGTCGGCCTTGGCGGCGGCGATCCGCACGGATCGACGGAGGGCGCTGTCCAGCGGGGGCTGCTCTCCCCGGCGGACGACCCTGGCCTCGTGGGCGGGGTTCATGCCATGACCTCGGTCTTGCGCGGACGGCCACGGGGACGCTTGCGCGCCACCACGACGCCCTGGACGAACAGCTCGCCACCCCAGACGCCCCACGGCTCGCGCCGCTCCAGGGCGCCGGCCAGGCAGGCCTCCTTCACCGGGCAGGTGCCGCAGAGCGACTTCGCGTACTCGACGTCGGCCGGCGTCTCCGCGAAGAAGACCTCGGGGTCGAAGGCGCGGCAGGGGATGGGGAGACCGAGGGACTCGGCCTGCTCGATCGAGCTGAGCTGCATGGAAGGAACCTCCGGGGGGTCGGCCTGGTCGGCCTTGGTGATCTGGCTTGTCGGCGGTACGGACGGGGTGGGCGGTGTGATGACCGTGGACACTGTGGGCGTCTTCCTCGTCTTTTCTCAGTGGTTCCGGCCCAGGTGACTGGTGGTGCTGGGCCGGAGGCCCCGGAGGGCCTGGGTGGTCTTGCGTACCGGACAAAACAGAAGGGCCGCGGATCCCGGTGTGACGGGTTCCGCGGCCCTGGAGGTGCCGACCTGAGGCTGGCTCAGGTTCGTTCTCTCCAGGGTTCAGGGCCGCGGAAGGCCTGCATCCGGATGGCCTCGGCGCCCGTGAAGGCGGCCATGGCCTGGTTAATCTGCTGCTCGTTCTGCTTCTGGGCGTTTCCGGCACCGACGACCTGCGCATAGCCGCCATGCATGGCGGCGGCTACTGCTGCCTTCGGTGCCTGGGTCGGTCGCTCGTCGCGCAGGGAGCACGACGTACCGAACGACGCCCAGTCACGGGACAGACCGGTCTCGACAAAGGTGCCTTCGAAGCTCCTGCCGCCCGTGAGGCACAGATCAGTGTGTCCAAGACCACTGACAACGGGAGCGGAGACACCGGTGGTGTCGAGACCCAGACCGGTTCCACCGAGCTCGGCGAGCGCCCGCAGACGGGCGGCACGCAGGGAGGCAGCGACAACGGTCTGGCCAGTCATTTTGGTGATCATGATGTTTCCCACTGTCTTCGCCTCCTCTCGGCGTCTCGCGGAGCCTGGTCTCCCTGGCTCCGAATGTTCGGATGTCTGTCTCGGTAAAGCTCTCGGGCGAGGGGCATCGGCACAGGTTTCACCCCGTGCGACCGCGTCCCCTTGACCGCTCCGGCAGGCTATTGCGCTCCCGGTACGCGGCGCAAACTATTTTTCACGCGAGTTCTTCGGCACGTCACACGACGGGTTCCGAAACCCTCGGAGCGGCCCCTGGGACCGCGCTCGGACCTGCTCAGGCCTGATCGGCCGGACCGCCGTCCTCGACGTCGTCCGGATCCTCCTCGGGCTCCTCCCCCGCACACAACGAGAGCACGGCGGCCCCGTACTTGTCCAGCTTCATCGCGCCGACCCCGGAGATGGCCGCCAGCTCACCGCGGCCGGCGGGCACGTCCTCGGCGATCGCCATCAGCGTGGCGTCGGTGAACACCACGTAGGCCGGCGCGCCCTGCTTCTTCGCCTGCCGGGCCCGCCACTCGCGCAGCCGCTCGTACAGCCCCTCGTCCATCGTGGACGGGCAGCTCTCGCAGCGGCGCAGCTTGCGCTCGACGGCCTCGGTGAGCACCTTGTCGCAGACCCGGCACTTGACCGGTCCGCGGGCCCGCCGCCCGGCGGAGCGCTCGCCGGGCTCGACGCCCCCCCGCCCGCCGCGCGCGCCGGTGCGCGCGCCCGGGGCGGCGGAGCCGGGGCGCAGCCCGTCCAGGAAGCGGGTCGGCTTGCGGCTGGCCCGGCCGCCCGGGGAGCGGGAGAGCGCCCAGGAGAGGCTGAGGTGCTTGCGGGCCCGGGTGACGCCGACGTAGAGGAGGCGGCGTTCCTCCTCGACCTGCTCGTCGGTCTTGGCGTAGATGATCGGCAGTGTGCCCTCGGTGAGGCCGACCAGGAAGACGGCGTCCCATTCGAGGCCCTTGGCGGCGTGCAGCGAGGCGAGCGTGACGCCCTCGACGGCCGGGGCGTGCTGGGCCGCGGCCCGGGCGTCCAGCTCGGCGACGTAGGCGGCGAGGTCGGTGGTCTGGCCGGCCGCGGTGCGGGTGCGCTCGAACTCCTCGGCCAGCCGGACCAGGGCGGCCAGCGACTCCCAGCGGTCCCGGACGGCGCCGGAGCCGGCCGGGGGCTCGGCGGTGAAGCCGCGGGTGGCCAGGACCGCGCGGACCTGGCCGGCCAGGTCGGGGGCGTCGTCGGTGAGCGGGTCGGAGGCGGCCCGGGCGGCGCCGCGCAGCAGCACGCCGGCGTCCCGGACCTCGGGGCGCTCGAAGAACCGTTCCGCGCCCTTGAGCTGGTACGGCACGCCGAGGTCGGCGAGGGCCTGCTCGTAGACCTCGGACTGGCCGTTGGTGCGGAACAGCACGGCGATCTCGCTGGCGCGCACCCCGGCGGCGAGCAGGTCCTTGATCCGGCGGCCGGTGGTCTCGGCCTCGGTGGGCTCGTCCTCGTACTCGGTGTAGACCGGCTCGGGGCCGGCCTCGCGCTGGGAGACGAGCTCCAGGCGGTGCCGGGCGGCCTCGCCGCGCGCCTGGGCGAGCAGTCCGTTGGCGAGGTGGACGACCTGGGGGGTGGAGCGGTAGTCGCGGACCAGCTTGACCACCGTCGCCTCGGGGTGCCGGGTGCGGAAGTTGAGCAGGTAGTCGGGGGTGGCGCCGGTGAAGGAGTAGATGGTCTGGCTGGCGTCGCCGACGACGCAGAGGCTGGCGCCGCCGTCGGGGCCGGTCCACCGGTCGAGCAGGCGCTGCTGGAGCGGGGAGACGTCCTGGTACTCGTCGACGGTGAAGTGCCGGTACTGGGAGCGGACCTGGTCGGCGATGTCCGGGCGGTCCTCCAGGATGGCGGCGGTGAGCAGCAGGACGTCCTCGAAGTCCATGCTGCCGCGGCGGCTCTTGGCCTCCTCGTAGACGCGGTAGACCTGGGCGGTCTCGGCCGGGTCGCGGGGGGCCTCGCGGCCGGACTTGGCGACGGCCGCGGGGTAGTCCTCGGGGGCGATCTGGGTGACCTTGGCCCATTCGATCTCGGCGGTGAGGTCGCGCAGTTCGGTGCGCTGGACGCGCAGGCCGCAGCGGCCGGCGGCCTCGGCGACGAGCTGGACCTTGCGTTCCAGGAGCTGGGGGACGGGGCCGCCGACGGCGCGCGGCCAGAAGTACTGGAGCTGGCGCAGCGCGGCGGCGTGGAAGGTGCGGGCCTGGACGCCGTCGGCGCCGAGCTGGCGCAGCCGGCCGCGCATCTCGCCGGCGGCGCGGGCGGTGAAGGTGACGGCGAGGACCTGCTGGGGGTGGTAGACGCCGCTGCGCACGCCGTAGGCGATCCGGTGGGTGATGGCGCGGGTCTTGCCGGTGCCGGCGCCGGCCAGGACGCAGACGGGACCGTGCAGGGCGGTGGCGACGGCGCGCTGCTCGGGGTCGAGCCCGGCGAGCACCGCGTCCGGGCCCGTGTCGGCACCGGGGTCGGCCCAGGGGGAGCCGTGGGGGCCGTCGTAGGGGCTGCCGCTCAAGAGGTCTTCCTGCATGCGTTCCATCCTCTCAGCCCGGGGGGACATCGCGGACGGGGTTGTCCACAGGCCCGGTGCGATCGCAGGATGATCACTCCGCGCGACGGTCGACGGCGCTCCGGAATGTCCGCCGCCCGGTGGACGTTCCTGCCGGTGACCGTACGCCCCCCTCTTTCGAAGGAGCCCCCTCGATGTCCGGCACCGTGACGATGTACAGCACGACCTGGTGTGGGTACTGCAACCGACTCAAGAGCCAGCTGGACCGTGAAGGCATCGGCTACACCGAGATCAACATCGAGGAGGACCCGGCGTCGGCGTCCTTCGTCGAGTCGGTGAACAACGGGAACCAGACCGTCCCGACGGTTCTGGTGACGCCGGTGGGCGGCGGCGAGCGGGTCGTGATGACCAACCCGAGCCTGCTGCAGGTCAAGAAGGCCCTGGCGTCCTGACCCCACCGGGTCCACACCCGCCGGGCGCGAACCCGCCGGGCCCGGGCCCGACCGGCCCCGACCCGGGCCCCGCGGGCCCGGGCCGCCGGGGCCGGCGCGCGCCTCACGGCGCGTCGGCCCGGGCCGGGTCGACGGGCGCGGCGGGCGCGGGCAGGGTGGTGCGGGCGCCGAGGTCGCCGACGCCGTAGACGAGCCGGCTGCGGTCGGCCGAGTAGCGGGTCTCGATGACCCGCACCGGCCCGCGCCGGTCGTAGGTGACGCGGGTCTGCACCATCAGCGGCACGCCGGGGCCGCCCTGGAACCACTGGGCCTCCTCGGGGCCGGGCATCCGCGCGACCAGGTGGTCCACCGCGCCGATCTCGGTGCGTCCGAGGGTGGCGAGCACCGCCTCGTCGCCGCCCTCGACGGGGTCGGGCTCCATCAGCGGGGTGCCGGCGGCGAGGCCGGCCCGGTAGTGGCTCTCCTCGATGGAGTACGGCTCGCGGTCGAGCAGCCGCAGCTGGCGGCGGACCACGATGGCCTCGCCGGGGCGCAGCCCGAGCCGTTCGGCGATGTCCACCCGGGCCCGGACGATCATCATCTCGAAGTCGGTGCCGAGTTCCCGCCCGGCTTCGGCGGCCTCGCCGAGGTAGACGTCGGAGGGCGCGGCGAGGCAGTCGCGCGGCGCGGGGGTCAGGCCGGGGCCGTAGGCGCGGTGGTCCAGGACGGGGTGTTCGCGCAGGTACGTGCCCTTGCCCTGGAGGCGGACCAGGCGGCCCTCGTTGACCAGGACGTCGACGGCGAGCCGGACGGTGTTGCGGGCGACGCCGTACTGGCGCTCCAGTTCGCTCTCGACCGGCAGGGCGGCGTCGGCGGTGAACTCGCCCTCGGCGATCCGGCGGCGCAGGTCGGCGGCGAGGCGCTGGTATTTGGGGGATTGGGCGGTGCCCCGGGGGATTGTCACCCTCGTGAATGTAGCGAGCGCGGTGAGCCGGTATCAGCCGTTTCCGGCAATATCGTCCGAGCGGGTTGAATGCGCCCCCGCGCCGACCCCTCCCGGTAGCAGAACTGGCCCGTCCGGATACGAACAGCTGGTCGTGGTGAATTCGGGAAGGGGTTGGAGAGAAAAAGGGGGGCGCATGGAATTGACCACGCGCCCCCCTTTCGTCCTGGATTACCAGCGCGCCGCCGAGGGCAGCGGCTCCCCGTACCAGAGCTCGACCAGGTGCCGGGCGATCGAGATGCCGGACGGCGGCAGGATCTCGCCCGCCTCCATCCCGGCGCGCAGCTCCTCGCGGGAGAACCAGCGCGCCTCGGCCAGCTCCTCGCCGTCCACGGTGATCTCGGTGCCGCCGGGCAGCGCCCGGCCCAGGAAGCCGAGCATCAGGCTGGACGGGAACGGCCAGGGCTGGCTGGCCACGTACCGCACCTCGCCGACCTTGACGCCCGCCTCCTCGTGCACCTCGCGGGCCACCGCCTGCTCGATCGACTCCCCCGGCTCGACGAAGCCGGCCAGCGTCGACCAGCGGCCCTCCGGCCACAGCGCCTGGCGGCCGAGCAGGCAGCGGTCCTGCTCGTCGGTGATCACCATGATCACCGCCGGGTCGGTGCGCGGGTAGTGCTCGGCCGCGCAGGAGGTGCAGCGCCGCACGTGCCCGGCACCGGCCTTCTCGGTCGGGTGCCCGCAGCGCGAGCAGAAGCTGTGCAGCCGGTGCCAGTGCTCCAGCGCCACGGCGTGCACCAGCAGCCCGGCGTCCCGGTCGGACAGCAGCCCGCCGACCTCGCGCAGCCCGGCCGGCCGGGCGTCGCCGTCCAGCCGCCCGGGCAGGCTCTCGCCGGCCAGCGCGAAGTACGAGACGCCGTCCTGGTCGGTGCCGAGGAAGTACCGGTCGCCGGTCTGCGGGGCCTCGAAGGAGGGCATCAGCACGAGTTCGGTGCCCTGCGCGGTGTCGACCACGAACGCCTCGCCGCCGGCGATCGGCAGCACCCGGGTGTTCGGGTGGCTCCAGGCGGCCGCCAGCCAGGGCTCGTCGAGGCGGTGCTCGGCCGCCCGGTCCACCCCGGACCGGGCCAGGGCCAGGGGCAGCGGGCGCTCGGTCTCAGGCACGGTGCTCACGTCTGTTCCATCCCCACGTGGTGAATCATCCGGATGAGTGATCTGGCTGCCATGGTGCGCGCGGTGGGTGTCATGCCCCCGGCCGGAAGTTCTCGGCCAGGTCGCCCCAGAGGTACGCGGCCGTCTCCACGCCCTTGGCCAGCAGGTCCAGCTCGACCTTCTCGTTGACCGAGTGCCAGCCGTCCGAGGGCACCGAGATGCCGAGGAACAGCACCGGCGCGCCCAGCGCGTCCTGGAGGTCGGCGGCCGGGCCGGAGCCGCCCTCGCGGGTGAAGAGGATCTTCTGCTCGAAGGCCCGCCCCATCGCCCGGACGGTGGACTGGAGCGCCGGGTGGTCCAGCGGGGTCAGGCAGGGCCGGGTCGCGCCGGGGAAGACCAGCTCGTACCGGACGCCCTCGGGCACCCGCCCGGCCACCCAGTCCCGCACCGCCTCGCGGACCTGCTCCACCTCCTGCCCGGCGACCAGCCGGAAGGACAGCTTGAGGTGCGCCGAGGCCGGGACGATGGTCTTGCCGCCGGGGCCGGTGTAGCCGCCCCAGATGCCGTTGACCTCGGCGGTCGGGCGGGCCCAGATCCGCTCCAGGGTGGAGTAGCCGGCCTCGCCGCGGGTGCCGTACGACTTGGCGACCCGCAGCCACTGCTCCTCGTCGAAGGGCAGCTCGGCGAACAGCTCGCGCTCGGTCCCGGTCAGCTCGACGACGCCGTCGTAGAAGCCCGGGATCGCGACCCTGCGGTCGGCGTCGTGCAGGGCGGCGGCCAGCTCGGCCGCGACCTGGGCCGGGTTGGGGACGGCCCCGCCGAAGGAGCCGGAGTGGATGTCGGTGTCCGGCCCGTACAGGTCGATCTGGGCGTCGGCCAGGCCGCGCATGCCGGTGCAGACGGTCGGCGTGGTCGCGGACCACATGCCGGTGTCCGAGATGACGACCACGTCGGCGGCCAGCCGCCCGACCTCGCGCCGGACCAGGTCGGCGAAGTTCGGCGAGCCGGACTCCTCCTCGCCCTCGATCAGCAGCTTGAGGTTGACGGCCGGCGCGGTGCGGCCGGTGGCGGCCAGGTGGGCGCGCACCCCCAGGGTGTGGAAGAACACCTGGCCCTTGTCGTCGGCGGCGCCGCGCGCGTACAGCCGGCCGTCGACCACGGTCGGGGTGAACGGCTCGGTCTCCCAGCCGTCCTCCCGGGCCGCGGGCTGCACGTCGTGGTGCCCGTAGACCAGGACGGTCGGCGCGGACGGGTCCCCGGAGGGCCACTCGGCGAACACCGCCGGCAGTCCGTCGGTCTCCCACACCTCGGCGACCGGGAAGCCGGTCTCCCCCAGCTTGGCGGCCAGCCACTCGGCCGAGCGCCGCACCTCGCCGGCCCGGGCCGGGTCGGCGGAGACGGAGGGGATGGCCAGCCACTCGGAGAGGTCGGCGAGGAACGCGGCCTGGTGCTGGTCGATGTAGGAGCGGACGACGCTGTCCGGGGTTCTCGTCATACCGACGACTGTAGTTCGCCCGTGCGGGTGCCCGCCCCGGCCGTCCGGCTGCCGGGCGCTCCCGGCTCTGTAACATGCGTCACCCCCGCCGCGACAGGGGTGCGCGACGGGGGTGACGGACGGGTGCGCCGGGCTCAGCCCGAGCGGCGCAGCAGGGTGATCCGCGAGCGGGTCATCACGGCCGCCAGGCCGGCCGCGAGCAGCGGCAGCAGCACCACGGTGGCGGCGATGGTGGGCCACGGGAAGACCACGATCGCCTTGTTGGCCAGCTCGGCGGCGCTCATCCCGGGGTAGCCGCCCGTCGCGGCCTCGACCTTGCGCAGCGCCACCCCCGGCACCACGCCGCAGACCGCGCCGAGCAGGGCGCCCATGGCGGCGATCACCCCGCACTGGAAGCCGGACAGCGAGCGCCGGATGCGGGGTTCGGCGCCGACCGCCGCGAGGGTGGTCAGGTCGCGCTGGGAGTCGGCGGCGGCCAGTCCGGTGGCGATGCCGGCCGCGCCGAGGGCGACGATCGCGGCGAAGACGTTCAGGCCGAGCTGGATCAGTCCGGCCCGGGACTCGTAGCCGCGTTCGATCTTGAGCATCGTGTGGTCGGTGAGCTTGGCGATCGCGCCGTCGGCCTTCTGCTGGGCGCCGTCGGAGGGCATCGCGGCGGGCAGCCAGACCGAGCCGGCCGGAGCGGTGGCGAAACCGAGCCGGGCCGCGGTGGCCGGGCTGACCACGGCCTGGCCCGGGGCGGGCTCCGAGGAGTCGACGAGGACGGCGTCCACGGCGATCTCGGTGGTGACCGGCTTCTCCCGGGAGTTGCCGCTCGAATCGGGGTGGACCGGAAGGGTGTACTGGAGGGCGAGCTTGCCGTCCTTGAGGTACCGGGAGTCGAACACCACGGCCTTGCCGGCCGCGAGGGCCTGGCCGGCCCCCTGGTCGGTGACGCCGTAGAGGTTGCGCAGCAGGGTGGCGTCGCCGGCGACCAGCGCGGTGTACGGGGTGCTGCGGCGGTTGTCCGACTTGCAGCGCGGGTCCGTCCCCATGATCCGGTAGTGCTCCGCGGGGTCGAGCTCGCTGGTCGGGTCGAGGGCGGGGCAGCGGTCCGCCTTGGGCACCTCGACCCTGATGTAGCCGCAGAAGCTGCCGTCGGGGCAGTTGCCCTTGGGCTCGACGCGCTGGACGTCGGCGCGCTGGCCGAGGTCGGGGATGCTGCGTTCGACGGCCTCGCGCGCCTGCGGCAGCAGCTTGCTGTCGGCGTCGGTCATCCAGCCGCTGCCGAGCATGACGGCCTTGGAGGGCCCGGAGGCGACGTAGTCGCGCCGGTTCTGCTCCTCGTAGCTGGCCATGTAGACGCTGACCGCGACGGAGCCGGCGACGGCGGCCATCACGGCGGCCACGGCGGGCGCGGTGCGGCCGCGGTGGCGCACCGAGTCGCGCAGGGCGAGCCGGGGGCCGAGCGAGAGCCAGCGGCCGAGCCGGCCGAAGAGCCCGACCAGGTAGGGCGTCAGGACGACCATGCCGAGCTCCGCGACGACCGAGCCGCCGAGGACGGCGACGCTGCGGTTGCCAATGCCGCTGGTCGCGCCGAACAGGGCGAGGGCGGCGCCGCCGCCGAGCATCAGCAGGCCGAGGACGGCGAGCTTGCGGCTCGGCGGCTTGAGCGTGTCGCGGCCGGTCAGCGCGGCGACGACGTCCTGGCGGGAGGCCTGGACGGCGGGCACGACGGCGGCCAGCAGGCCGGTGACGAGGCCGACCAGGAGGATGCCGAGCAGGTCGAGCGGCTGCAGGTTGAAGTGGCCGAAGCGCTTGCCGGAGTAGTCCTCGGCGCTGGTGCGCAGCAGGGCGACCAGGCCGACGCCCAGGCCGAGGCCGACCAGGGCGCCGGTGACGCCGAGGACGATGCCGCCGCCGAGCACGACCGAGCGGACGTTGGCGCGTTCACCGCCGGCCGCAGCCAGCAGCCCGAGCTGCCGCCGCGAGCGCCGTGCGCCGACGGCGAAGGCGGGGCCCGCGAGGAGGACGATCTCCAGCAGGGCCATGCCGACGACGGTGGCGAGGATGACGACGTCGGTCCGGTTGAGGTAGGAGGTCTCCTCGCCGCCGCTCGACTTCTGCTCGGTGTAGTAGGGGACCTCGGCGCGGGCCGGCGGGTCGAGCAGGACGGCGCGGGAGGCCAGGATGAAGCCGTACTCGTTGACCTCCTTGACCTTGTTCCAGTCGAGCGCGGCCCCGGCCGGGAGCTTGACCAGCCAGCGGGAGGTCTCGGTGCCGGCCTCGCGGGGGTTGTCCGCTTTGGTGGCCTTGGCGAGCCGCTCCAGCAGGGTGCCGGGGCGGGCGGTCAGTTCGGTGGCCCGCAGCTCACCGGGGTACTCGTAGGCGCCGCTGATGGTGAAGGGGGCGGACTCCAGGCCGCGGACGGCGGTCTTGTCGCCGACCTTGAGGCCGGAGCGCTTGAGGAAGTCCGTGGTGACGGCGGCCTCGGTGTCGGCGGCCGGGGCGCGGCCCTGGACCAGGTTCACCCGGCCCCGCCAGACCGGGTCGGTCAGGTCGGCCTCGCCGACCCGGGTGCTGAGCAGGCCCTGGGCGCTGCTCGCGGCGGTGTACGGGCCCGAGAGCTCCGGCACCAGGACGGCGCCGGCCGGGAGCAGCTGGCGGGCCAGCTCGGCGGGGGCGGTGTCCAGGGAGCGCCGCTGGACGGGGGTGTACGCGGGGGCTTCGCCCTCCTTGGCGTCGTCCTTGGGGTCCTTGACGGTGAAGCCCTTGTCGGGGTCCGGCGCCTGCTTGACGGTGGAGCCGGCCTCGACCACGCTCAGCTCGCCGGCGGCCTGGCCGATGAGCCGCGCCACCTGTTCGGTGGGCGTGAGCTCGGCGCTGCGGAAGACGACGTCGGCGCCGGTGACGCCGAGGACGGGCAGGGCGACCATGGCGATGACGAGGGCGCTGCGGCCCTTGGCGCGCAGGGCGTCGCGGCGGGCTATGCGCAGGGCGACCCGCCAGGCGCTGAGCTTCACTCGTCCACCTTCAGGGCGTTGCCGGCGGCGGTGACGAGCAGGCTGGCGGCGTCCTGGCTGACGGACTCGTCGACCATCCGGCCGTCGCGCAGGAAGACGACCCGGTCGGCCCAGGCGGCGTGCCGGGCCTCGTGGGTGACCATCATGGCGGCGGCGCCGGCGTCGCAGCGGGCGCGCAGGACGGCGAGCACGGCTTCGCCGGTGGTGGAGTCGAGGGCGCCGGTGGGCTCGTCGGCGAGGACGAGGCGGCGGTCGCCGATCAGGGCGCGGGCGATGGCGACGCGCTGCTGCTGGCCGCCGGACATGTCGTCGGGGAAGCGGTCGGCGAGCTCGGGGATGCCGAGCTCCTCCAGGGCGACGAGGGCCTCGCGGCGGGCGGCGCGGGTGGACAGCCCGTCGAGTTCGCGCGGCAGCGAGATGTTCTCGGCGGCGGTCAGCGCCGGGATCAGGTTGTAGTCCTGGAAGACGTAGCCGACGGAACGGCGGCGGACCTGGGCGAGCTTCTTGCGGTTGAGGCCGCCGAGGGCGACGCCCTCGACCAGGACCTGGCCGCCGCTCGGGGTGTCCAGGCCGCCGGCCAGGGTGAGCAGGGTCGACTTGCCGGACCCGGAGGGGCCCATGACGGCGACGAACTCGCCGGGGTGGACCTTGAGGTCGACGCCGCGCAGGGCCTGGACCTCGGCGGCGCCGTGGCCGTGGACCCGGGTGACGTTCTCCAGGTGGAGCACCGGCATCTGCCGGGCCTCTTGGGTGTGGGACACGAATTCCCCCCTTGTGCTGGGTGTGGGCTCGGAGTCGGGCCGAGCCTGGTGGTTCGGGTGGCGCGCGGACTCACGCGCGCGGACTCAGGCGGTGGGCTCGAGCGGTGGACTCGATCGATGTGCTCGGGCGGTGGACTCGGGCGGTGGGCTCGAGCGATGCGCTCGGGCGGTGCGCTCAGGCGGTGGGCTCAGGCCCGCAGGCGGCGGCCGCGTTTCGCGGGCGCGCCGTCGTCGCGGGCGGCCTCGGCGGTGCGGGCCTGCAGGAGCTCGGCCTGCTGGGCGAGCCGGGTCTCGCAGTGGTCGAGCCAGCGGATCTCCGCTTCGGTCTGGAAGATCAGCTGGTCGAGGACGAGCAGCCAGGCGAGGTCGTTGCTGGCGGAGGGCACCACGCCGGGGCGCTTCTCGCCGGCGAGGGCGCGGCCCTTGAGCCGGGTGTAGTCCTGGAGCGCCTTGATGCTGTGCCGGCGCTGGCCCTGGACGACGGCGGAGACGTCCACTCCGGGGACGGTGACCGCCATGGCGAGCTTGATCGCCAGTTCGTCGCGCGGGGGGTTGGTCCGGGGCACCGGGGTGTCGAACCAGGACCGCAGCTCCTCCCGGCCGGCGTCGGTGGCGGCGTAGAACTGGTGGCCCTCGCCGTCCTCCCCCGCCGGCTCGACCAGCCCGTCGCGCTCCAGTCGCGACAGCGTGGTGTAGACCTGCCCGACGTTGAGCGGCCAGGTGGCGCCGGTGCGCGCCTCGAACTCGGTGCGCAGCTGGTAGCCGTAGCGCGGGCCCTGGTCGAGCAGGGCGAGCAGACCGTGACGGATGGACATACCGAGTATGTATACCCGGTATGCCTTACCGCCTCAAGCCGGGCCCCCCTCCCCCGGGGACCGGGTACCGTCGTGCGGTGTGAGCCAGTTGCGCATCGCCACCTTCAATCTGTTGCACGGACAGCCGCTCGCCCCGGACGGCGCGCCGCGGCCCTACCCGTCCGACCCCGGCGGGCCGTTGGCCGAGGCGGTGGCCGCGCTGGACGCCGACGTGCTGGCGCTCCAGGAGGTGGACCGCCACCAGGCGCGCTCCGGCCTCACCGACCAGGCGGCGGTGGCCGCCGCGGCGATGGGCGCCAAGGACTGGCGCTTCGCCGCCGCGCTGCACGGCCGCCCGGCGCCGGTGGCGGGCTGGGTGCCGGAGCCGTCCGGTCCGGTCGGCCTGCGGGTGTACGGGCCGGACGAGGTCGGCGACGGCGCCGCGCCCTCGTACGGGACGGCGCTGCTGACGAGGCTTCCGGTGCGGCACTGGCGGGCCCGCCGGTTCGCCCCGGCCCCGTTCGGGCTGCCGCTGCGGGTGGCCGGGCGGCGCGGGCTGACCCCGGTGCCGGACGAGCCGCGGGCGGCGCTGGCGGCCGTCCTGGAGGGCGAGCACGGGCCGTTCACCGTGGTGGCGGCGCACCTGTCCTTCGTCCCGGGCTGGAACATGGCGCAGCTGGCCGGCATCCGGCGCTGGATCGCCGACCTGCCCCGGCCGTACCTGGTGCTGGGCGACTTCAACCTGGTCGGCGCCGTGCCGCGGACGGTGCTCGGCGGGGCGACGGCGCTGGAGCGCACCGCGCCGCGGGCGCGGGTGCGCGAGCTGCGGGCGGCCCGGCGGGCCCGGCCCGCGCTGACCGAGCCGCGCCGGCGCCGGGTGCGCGAGCCGCGGCCGCGCCTGCAGGGCTGGTACGACCTGGCGCGCACGCCGACGTACCCCTCGCATCGGCCGGCAGTGCAGTTCGACCATGTGCTGGCGATCGGTGTGCCGCGCACGGCGGTCGGCCCGGCGGCGGCGCCGCGCGCGGTGGTGTCGGACCACCGCCCGCTGCTGGTCGAGGTGTCCCTGTAGGGCCTCAGTGGCGCGCCAGGACCCCGGCCTGCTGCGGGAGGTGGACGGTGGCCGCGCCCCGGGGCGCTCCGGGCCCGAGCGCGGGCGGCGGGTCGAACTGGAGCAGCAGCATGGCCGCGTCGTCGCCGAGCTGGCGCCCGACGTGGCGCACCACGTCCTCGTGCAGGCGCTGCAGGACGTCGGCCGGGCGGCCGGCGGCGCAGCGCGGGAGGCGTTCGGCGAGCGGGTAGAAGACTCCGGCGCGGTCGCGGGCCTCGATCACCCCGTCGGTGAACAGCAGGACCCGGTCCTCGCCCTGGAGCAGCAGCCGGTGCACCGGCGGGCGGACGTCGGCCGGGTCGAGGACGCCCAGCGGCGGTACGGTCTCGGCGAGTTCGAGCGGGCTGACCTCGCCGCCGCGCAGCAGCAGCGGGGCCGGGTGGCCGCAGTTGACGATCTCCGCGGCGCCATCGGGGCGGACGCCGATCAGCACCAGGGTGACGAACTCCTCCTCCACGCCCGGGTGGTCGTTCTCGTGCAGGGCGCGGTCGAGGCTGACGGCCAGCCAGCCGGCCACCCGGTCCAGGGCGGCCTCCTGGTGGGCGGCTTCGCGGAAGGCGCCGAGCACGGCGGCGGCCGTCTCCACCGCGCCGAGGCCCTTGCCGCGGACGTCCCCGACCACGGCCCGCACCCCGTGCCGGGTGTTGACCACCTCGTAGAGGTCGCCGCCGATCCGGGCGTGCGCGGCGGCGGCCTCGTAGTGGACGGCCGCCCGGACGGTGCCGACCCGTTCGGGGACGGGCCGCAGCAGCACCCGGCGGGCGATCGAGGCGACCAGCTGGGCGTCGGCCAACGCCTGTTCCTGGCGCAGTCTCAGGGTGGCGCTGACCCAGCCGATCGCGGCGACGAGCAGGATCGCGAAGACGCTGGCGGCGTGCACGGACTCGCCGAGCGTGTCGCTGCGGAAGGCCATCAGGAAGGCCGCCGCCTCGGTGCCCAGACCGATGGCGAGCGGGTACCAGGTTCGGCGGCTGACCACGGCGGCCAGCGCGGGTACGGCGGTGAGGGCCGGTTCGACCGTCACCTCGGTGCCGCTGAGGTAGTCGAGGGCGACGATCAGCACCATGCCGATGAACGGCAGCGCCAGCGCCGTCCTCGGCCAGGTGCCGGTCGCGCGCGGAGCGGGCCCCGGTGTCGGCCCGGTGAACCGCTCTCTGATCCATCCGGTCGCGCTCAACTTCGGTCTCTCCAGCAGAAGACGCCGATGCCCGAGGGCACCTGCGGTGATGACTGAGGGTCAGGGAATACGGGCCTCGCTGGCGGCCGGAGCACGGGGGTTGACCGGTTACCGACCCCACAATAGGCGCGAAACGTGCATGACGCACAGGTTTCGGGCACTGGCGTGATGACTTGGATGCTCTGTGTGACTCAATAGTCACTGTTCCCGATCAGGAGCCGTTCCAACTCTTTTCGGTCGGGAAGTCCTGCGGGACGGACGATCCGTCCGCTGCGGACGTACAGGAAGGAAGCCGTGACCTGCTCGGGATCGACGCCCGCGTGCTCGGCCCAGGCCAGCCGGTAGACCGCGAGCTGCAACGGGTCGGCGGTCTCCTCCCGGTGGGTCTTCCAGTCCACCACTTCGTAGCGTGACGCACCACCGGATTCCGACAACGCGTCATCTTCCCGGTAGACCGCGTCGATCCGTCCCCGCACCACCCGTCCCGCCAGCACCAGCTGGAACGGCGCCTCCACCCGGTGGGGCTTGCGCTGCGCGTACGGGGTGCGCAGGAACGCCTCCTTGAGCCGCTCCAGGTCCTGCTCGTCCTCGATGCCGTCGTCGTCGGCGCCGGGCAGCGCGCCGGGCTCGACCAGCAGCAGCGGCTCGATCCGGGACTGCACCCAGGCGTGGAAGCGGGTGCCGCGCCGGGCCGCCGGCTGCGGGGGGCGCGGCATCGGACGGGCCAGCTCGTGCGCGAAGCCGTCCGGGTCGGCGGCGAGGCGCAGCAGCTGGGTGGCGGACAGCGAGGCGGGCAGCGGCACGTCCCGCGCGGTGCGCCGGGAGCGCTCCAACTCGCCCAGCAGCGCGGTCAGATCGCGGTCCCAGGAGGCGACCTGGCGCTGGTCCTCGGAGGTCAGCTCCTCGGCCTCGGGGGCCGCCGCGCCCGCCACCCGCGCGCGCACCACCTCGGCGACCCGGCGGCGGGCGTGCTGGGCGGCCGGGTCCAGCGGCAGCGGCCAGGGGCGCTCGACCGGGGAGGCCAGCGCCGGGTTCTCGGCGCCCTTCTCCGGCTGCTCGGCCCAGTGCTCGACCTCGCCGGCGCCGGGCCGCTCGCAGTGCTCGCGCAGCCGCTCCAGGAAGTCGGACGGGCCGCGGACGGTCTTCTGGCTCGGCCCCCACCAGTGCCCGGAGGCCAGCAGCAGCGACCGGGGGCGGGTGAACGCCACGTAGCCCAGGCGCAGTTCCTCGACGGCGGAGTGCTCGGCCAGCTCCTTCTTGAAGGCCGTCATCGACTTCCCGTTCCACCCGCCGCGCACGTCGGGCAGCGTTTCGGCGTCGCCACGCAGGGCGTGCGGGAGCACGCGCTTGGTGCTCGTCCAGCGTTCGCGCGGGCTGGACGACGGGAACGCGCCCCGTACCAGGCCGGGGACGGCGACCACGTCCCACTCCAGGCCCTTGGACTTGTGCGCGGTGAGCACCTTCACGGTGTCCTCGCCGCCGGGCAGGCTGCTGTCCAGGCCGCGCTCGTACTCCTGGGCGGCGCGCAGGAAGCCGAGGAAGGCGGCGAGGCCCGGGTCGCCGTCGAGGTCGGCGAAGGAGGCGGCGACGTCCAGGAAGGCGTGCAGGGTCTCCCGCCGCCGGGCGGCCAGGGCCTGTGGGGAGGCGGCGAGTTCGACCTCCAGGCCGGTGACGGACAGCACCCGGTGCAGCACGTCCATCAGCGGGTCGGCGAGCGAGCGGCGCAGGTCGCGCAGCTCGGCGGCGAGCCGGGCGAAGCGCACCCGCGCCTCGGCGGAGAACGGCAGGTCGTCGGGCTTCCCCTCGTCGCCGGCCGAGGCGTCGAGGAAGGTCTCCACCGCGTCGGCCAGCGAGACCACCTCGGTCGGGTCGGCCTCGGCGACGGCCGCGGCCAGCGCCTCGACGCCCTCGGGGTGGTCGGTGCGCACCAGGTCGGCGGCCCGGCGGCCGAGCAGGGCGAGGTCGCGCGGGCCGATCCGCCAGCGCGGGCCGATCAGCAGGCGCACCAGCGCGGCGTTGGCGGTCGGGTCCTGCAGCACCTCGCAGACCGCCACCAGGTCGGCCACCTCGGGCAGCTGCAGCAGCCCGCCGAGGCCGACCACCTCGACCGGCACCTCCCGGGCGACCAGCGCGGCGTGGATGTCCGGGAAGGCCGCGCCGCCGCGGCACAGCACGGCGATCCGGCCGGGCGCGGTGCCGGTGCGCACCAGGTGGGCGATCGAGTCGGCCAGCCAGTCGACCTCCTCGGCGTGGGTGGGCAGCAGCGCCGCGCGCACGTAGCCGTCCCGCTCGGCGCCGGGGGCCGGGCGCAGCGCCTCCACACCCTCGTGCATCTCCCGCAGCGGGGCGGCGAGTTCGTTGGCGAAGGCGAGCAGGCGGCCGCCGCTGCGGCGGTTCTCGCTGAGCGCGTAGCGGTCGGCGGGGCGGCCGTCGGCCTTCGGGAAGTGCCGGGGGAACTCGTCGAGGTTGGCCACCGAGGCGCCGCGCCAGCCGTAGATCGCCTGGCAGGGGTCGCCGACGGCGGTCACCGGGTGGCCGCTGCCGGTGCCGGCGCCGTCGGAGGGGGCGCCGAACAGGCCGGCGAGCATCAGCCGCTGGGCGACCGAGGTGTCCTGGTACTCGTCCAGCAGCACCACCTTGAACTGGCCGCGCAGCAGCTCGCCGACCTCCGGGCGCTGCTGGGCGAGGCGGGCGGCGGCGGCGATCTGGTCGCCGAAGTCCATCAGCCCGGCGGAGCGCTTGCGGCGCCGGTAGTCCTCGACGAGGCGCAGCAGCTCCAGCCGGGCCCGGGCGGTGGCCGGGACGGCCCGCAGGTCGTCGTTGGTGAGCTTGACGGTGGCGAGGGTGTCCAGCAGCCGCTCGTCGAACTCGCGCAGGGTCTGCGGCTCGACCAGGTGCTCGGCGAGCTCGCCGTCCAGTGCGGTCAGGTCGGCGACCAGGTTGGCGAAGGTGCCGGTGAGGGCGGGGAACGGGCCGCGGGCGGTGCGCAGCACCTTGGCGGCGAGCTGGAAGCGGGTGGCGTCGGCGAGCAGCCGGACGTCCGGTTCGATGCCGATCCGCAGGCCGTGCTCCTTGAGCAGGCGCCCGGCGAAGGCGTGGTAGGTGGAGATCTCCGGGTCGCCGAGCGGCTCGGCGCCGTCCCGGTCGACGACCCCGGCCCGCAGGAGGGAGGCGCGCACCCGCTCGGAGAGCTCGCCGGCGGCCTTGTTGGTGAAGGTGAGGCCGAGCACCTCCTCGGGCCGCACGGCGCCGGAGCCGACCAGCCAGACCACCCGGGCGGCCATCACCGTGGTCTTGCCGGAGCCCGCGCCGGCGACGATCACGGCCGGCTCCAGGGGGGCTCCGACGGCCGCCATCTGCTCCCGGTTGAACGGGATGCCGAGCAGCTCCTTGAGCTGGTCGGGATGGCTGAGCACGGCGGTCACCCCGCAACCGTAACCGGAGCGTCGGACAGGATTCACTCCACGAGCTGCGCCCCGTCGCGCTGGGCGGAGCAGCTGCGGCGGAAGGTGCAGCGGTCGCAGCCGCCGCCGGTCTGCGGGACGAAGCGCTCGGCGAGGACCTTCCCGGCCGCCTCGGCGAGCAGGTTCTCGATCCAGGGCTCGCCCTGCGGCGGCTCCTGGTGCTGCACCTTGGGGGTGTCCTGGGCGGCCTTGGCGGCGGGCTCGCGCAGGTGGACGAGTTCGGCGCCGCCGGTGTCCGGCGGGTGCCCGGGGAAGCCGGGCAGCTCGTTGAGGGCGCCGGCCCGGACGGCGAGCTGGTAGACGGCGAGCTGCTTGTGCTCGGGCAGCGACCTGTCGGTGGGTATCTGCTTGCCGGTCTTGAAGTCGACCACGTAGGCGCGCCCGGCGGAGTCCTTCTCCACCCGGTCCATCGAGCCGCGGATGCGCACCGAGACGCCGCCGACGTCGAGGGTGACGTCGAAGCCGTGCTCGGTGGCGACGAGGTCCCGGCCGCGCTCCAGGACGTGCCAGTTGAGGAAGCGCTCCAGGGCGGCGCGGGCCTCGGACTTCTCCTGCTGGGACTTCCAGGGCGCGTCGAAGGCCAGCGCGTCCCAGACGGTGTCCAGCCGCTCCATGAGCACGGCGAGGTCGGCGGGGGTGCGGCCGGAGCCGACCTCGTCGGCGAGGGCGTGCACCACGTTGCCGAAGCCCTGGGCGGCCGAGCCGGCGCCGCGCGCCTTGACCTCCTTGTCCAGGAACCACTGCAGGGAGCAGCTCTCCAGCTGTTCCAGCCCGCTGCCGGACAGCCGGACGGGCGCGTCGGCGCTGCGCAGCGGCTCGGCGGCGGCGGTCGGGTCGTCCAGGCCCCACCAGCGTTCGGGGCGGGCGGCGGGCACCAGCGGCTGCCCCTCCTCGTCGGTGGCGGCGGCGAGGGTGGCGAGGCGTTCGGCGGCGGCGCGGCGCAGTTCGGGCGAGCGGGCGGGGTCGACGGTGACGGCGCGCAGTTCGGCGACCAGCGCGGCGACGGACAGCGGGCGGCGCGGCCGGTGGGTGACGTCCTCGACGGTGACCGGCGGGGTGCGGCGGACGACCCTGCCGGTCCTGGGGTCGACGTCCTCGCGGTAGAGCTCGCGCAGGAAGCGGGACGGTTCGTCGCCGTCGTCGGCGGGGGCCTTGACGGCGGTGACGATCAGCCGTTCCTTGGCGCGGGTCGCGGCGACGTAGAAGAGCCGGCGCTCCTCGCCGAGCAGCGCGCCCGGGGAGAGCGGTTCGGCGAGGCCGTCGCGGCCGATCCGGTCGGCCTCCAGCAGGGAGCCGCGGCGGCGCAGGTCGGGCCAGAGGCCGTCCTGGACGCCGGCCACCACGACCAGGCGCCACTCCAGGCCCTTGGAGCGGTGGGCGGTCATCAGCCGCACCGCCTCGGGGCGCACGGTCCGGACGGTGAGGGTGTCGGCGGCGATGTCCTGGGCTTCGAGTTCGGCGAGCAGGTCGAGGGCGCTGCGGTGGCCGATGACCTGTTCCTCGGCGCGGGCGGCGGTCTCGAACAGGGCGCAGAGCGCGTCCAGGTCGCGGTCGGCGTTGCGGCCGGCCGCGCCGCCGCGCAGGGCGGCCCGTTCCAGTCGCTCGCGCCAGCGGCGGCTGCCGTCCCACAGCTCCCAGAGCGCCTCCTCGGCGGTGCAGCCGCCGGCCAGCAGTTCGCGGACCTTGCGCAGCAGGGTGCCGAGGTCGCGGGCGCGGCGGGCGTGCGCGGGGTCGAGGGCGACGAGGCGCTCGGGTTCGGCGAGGGCCTCGCGGATCAGTTCGCCGGCCGGGCGGGGGGCGGCGGCGGGGCCGGGGCCGGGGTCCGTCGTCGCGCTCCCGTCGTCCGCCCCGCCCTCGGGGGTCCGGAGGCGGGCCCTGGCCTCGGCGCGCAGCGCGGCGCGTTCCTCCTCGCGCAGGGCGCGGCCGAGGCGGCGCAGGTCGGAGCCGTCGAGGCCGCCGAGCGGGCCGGTGAGCAGGGCGTGCGCCAGGTCGGTGGTGAGCGGGTCGGGGGCGTCCGGGTCGCCCTGCTTGTCGCGGGCGGCCTGTTCGGCGCAGACCCGCAGGGCGAGCAGCAGCTGGGCGACGGCCGGCTCCTCGCGCAGCGGCAGGTCGTCGCCGTCGATCTCCAGCGGGACGCCGGCCGCGCCGAGGGCCCGCCGTACGCCGGGGATGGAGCGGGCGCCGGCCCGGACGAGCACGGCCATCTCGCCCCAGGGCACGCCGTCCTCCATGTGGGCGCGGCGCAGCAGGTCGGCGATCGAGTCGAGTTCGGCGCCGGGGGTCGGGTAGGTGTAGACCTCGACCCTGCCGCCTTCGCGGGAGGGCAGCAGGGCGCGGTGCTGGGCGAGCTTGTCGGCGGGCAGCCGGCCCATCGGCATCCGGCGGGCGACTTCCCGGGAGGCGGCGAGCAGCAGGGCGCCGGAGCGGCGGGAGACCCGCAGCACCTTGACCTCGGCGGGGCTGCCGTCGGCCTGCCGGAAGGTCTGGGGGAAGTCGAGGATGCCGTTGATGTCGGCGCCGCGGAAGGCGTAGATCGACTGGTCCGGGTCGCCGACCGCGACGAGGTCGCGTCCGCCGCCGGCGAGCCGGCGCAGCAGCCGGACCTGGGAGGGGTCGGTGTCCTGGTACTCGTCGACGAAGACGACGTCGTAGCGCCGCCGCAGCTGCTCGGCGACGTCGGGGCGCTCGGCGAGCAGCACGGCGCGGTGGACGAGTTCGGCGTAGTCGAGGACGCCGCGCAGGTCGAGCACGTCGAGGTAGTCGGCGAGGAAGTGCGCGGCGGCGGCCCAGTCGGGGCGCTGGACGCCCTGGGCGAAGCGCTCGAGTTCGGCCTCGCCGAGGCCGAGTTCGCGGCTGCGGGCGAGGACGGCGCGGACCTCGTCGGCGAAGCCGCGGGTGGTCAGGCAGGCCCGCAGGTCCAGCGGCCAGGCGATCCGGCCGAGGCCGAGCTTGGCGTCCTCGGCGCCGCCGGCCAGCAGTTCGCGGACCATGACGTCCTGTTCGGGGCCGGAGAGCAGCCGCAGCGGCTCGGCGTAGTCCTCCGGGTCCTGGTGGGCGCGCAGCAGGGCGTAGCAGTAGGAGTGGAAGGTGGTGGCCTGGGGGGCGGCGGCGGTGCCGCCGAGCCGTCCGGACATCCGGTCGCGCAGTTCCGTCGCGGCCTTGCGGCTGAAGGTGAGGACGAGGATCCGCTCGGGGTCGGTGCCGTCCTCGATCCGCCGGGCGACCGCCTCGACCAGGGTGGTGGTCTTGCCGGTGCCCGGCCCGGCCAGCACCAGCAGCGGCCCGCCGGGGTGCTCGACCACGGCGCGCTGGTAGGCGTCCAGCACGGGTGGGTCGGGCTGGACGAGCGGGCTGCGCACGAGCCGGTACGGGGAGGTCACGAACGGGTCCTGGGGTCGAACAGGGGGCATGGCGGGGCGGGCCCGCGTCGGACCCGCCCGTATCGAGCCTACGGTCCCGCGCTGTCAGTCCGGTCCGTGCGGCGGCCGTCGGTCAAGCCCCCCTAGGGAATCGGCCGACCGTCCCAGCGGGCCCGCTTGAGGTCGACCCGGGGCGGGTCGGCGAGTTCGCGCAGCGGGGTGCCCTCCTCGCCGTAGTGGTCGAGGGCGCGGTGCTCGTGCCCGGGCAGCAGCCGGCCGTCCGCGCGGACGACCCGCCACCAGGGCACCGGGCCGCCGTACAGGGCCATCACCCGGCCGACCTGTCGGGGGCCGCCCTGGCCGAGGTACTCGGCGACGTCGCCGTAGGTCATCACCCGGCCGGGTGGAATCCGCTCGGTCAGGTCGAGCACCAGTTCGGCGAACGGCGGCAGGGCGTCCGGAGGGCCGTCGTGTGTTGCGTCCGTCACCTGCGGCATTCTTCCCTACGGGGGCGCGCCCGCGGCCCCGTCCGTACGATCCGCCGCGCCCGATCCGCCCCCTGTCCCGCACGGGGCGCCGGGGCATGCCACCATCTTCCGGGGCGGTGAGTGGTGATACGAGGACAAGACCAGATGACCGGGACGGCTGACGTGGGCGTGGACAAGGACTCCGACGAGTCCGCTGCCGCCGTGCCGTCGGCGCCCGGGAGCGGGGGCGAGGGCCGGCCCGAACCCGGGCCGACGCCGGAAGTCTCCCTGATCAAGGACCGGACGATCAAGACCCCCGCACCCGCGAAGACCCCCGAGCAGCCCGGCCCGCCCCCGGCCGAGACCACCGGCGCCCCGGCGCCCGCGGCCCCCGCCGCCCCGCCCGGGGAGCCCGAGCCGCCGGACGAGGCCCCGCACCTGGACGTCGACGAGCCGCTGCTCGCCGCCCGCGCGCACCGCCCGTCCGACCTGATCCGCTTCCTGGCCGGCGTCCTCGGCATCGTCGCCGTCTTCGTGCTGGCCGGCATCGCCACCTCGACCACCACCGGCATCGAGCAGGACATCGCCTCCAACGCGCCGCACTTCTCCGCGGTGTTCTCCACCATCACCGGCCTGCTCTCCAGCGTCGCGGTGCTCGCCGTGCCGCTGGCCTTCGCGGTCGAGCGGCTGATCAAACGCGACGGCCTGCGGGTCGCCGACGGCGTGCTCGCCTCGGTGCTGGCGTACGGCGTCTCGCTCGGCATCGACTGGTGGGTGGCCGAAGGCGCCTCCGACCACATCCGGGACGCGCTGACCCAGCTGCCGCTGGACAGCACCGGCACCCTCACCGACCCGGTGCACGGCTACCTCGCCCCGGTGATCGCCTACATGACCGCCGTCGGCATGTCGAGCAGACCGCGCTGGCGGGTCGCCCTGTGGGTGGTGGTGGTCTTCAGCGGGGTCACCGAGCTGCTCGGCGGCTACACCACCCCGCTGTCGCTGCTGCTCACCGTGCTGACCGGCTGGTCCGTCGCGTACGGCACGCTGTACGCGATCGGCTCGCCCAACATCCGGCCCACCGGCCAGCACCTGATGATCGGCCTGCGCAAGGTCGGCTTCACCCCGGCCGGTGCCATGCGCGCCCCCGACGCCCCCGGCGGCACCCGCCGCTACCAGGTCACCCAGCAGGGCGGCCCCCCGCTGGACGTGCACATCATCGACCGCGAGCAGCAGGCCTCCGGCTTCTTCTACCGGGCCTGGCGCCGGCTGCGGCTGCGCTCGGTGGCGGTGCGCCGCAGCCCCCAGTCGCTGCGCCAGGCGCTGGAGCAGGAGGCCCTGATCGCGTACGCGGCGGCCGCCTCGGGCGCCCGCGCGCCGCAGCTGGTCGCCACCTCCGAGCTCGGCCCGGACGCCGCGATCCTGGTCTACGAGAACGTCGAGGGCCGCACCCTGGACGAGCTGGCCGACGAGGAGGTCACCGACCCGGTGATGGCCTCGATCTGGCAGTCCGTGACCGCCCTGCACGAGCGCCGGATCGCCCACCGCCGGCTCACCGGCGAGTCCCTGCTGGTGGTGGACGGGCGGACCGGCTGCCTGGTCAACCTCTCCGGCGGCGACATCGCCGCCACCGACCTGACCCTGCGGATCGACGTCGCCCAGCTGCTCACCACCTTCGCCCTGCGGATCGGCCCGGAGCGCGCCGTCGCCACCGCCAACGCGGTGCTCGGCGCCGAGCGGGTGGCGCAGGCGCTGCCGCTGCTCCAGCCGGTCGGGATGAGCCGCTCCACCCGGGTCGACCTCGCCAAGCTCACCAAGGAGCGCAAGGCCGCCGCCCGGGCCAGGGCGCTGGAGCAGGTCGCGGCCGGCGAGCGCACCCAGGAGCAGGCCGAGGAGGACATCGCGGCGGCCGGCGAGGACCTGCTGAGCCGCATCCGCGGCCAGATCCTCCAGATCGCCCCCGAGGCCCCGATGGCCCCGGCCAAGCTGGAACGGCTGAAGCCGAAGAGCCTGATCATGGTGATCGCGCTCACCTTCGCCGCCTACCTGGCCCTGACCACCATCAAGCCGGCCCAGCTGAAGCTCTCCCAGATGAACTGGGCCTGGGCCGCGGCCGCCCTGCTCGCCGCCGCCTTCAGCTACGTCGCCGCCGCGATGAGCCTGACCGGCTTCGTGCCCGAGAAGCTGCCGTTCCGGCGCACCGTCGCCGCCCAGCTGGCCGGCTCCTTCGTCAAGCTGGTCGCCCCCGCCGCGATCGGCGGCATCGCGCTCAACACCCGCTACCTGCAGAAGGCCGGCATCCGCTCCGGCCAGGCGGTGGCCTCGGTCGGCGCCTCCCAGCTGGCCGGCCTGGCCGGGCACCTGCTGCTGCTGTTCAGCTTCGGCCTGATCACCGGCAGCCAGACCAACGGGGACCTCTCCGCCTCCCGCGCGGTGATCATCGGCGTGCTGACCGCCGCCGTGCTCGCCCTGGTGGTGGCCGCCGTCGCGCCGCTGCGCCGGTTCGTGCTGGGCCGGCTGCGCTCGCTGTTCTTCGGCGTGGTGCCGCGGATGCTCGACCTGATGCAGACGCCCAGCAAGCTGGTCACCGGCTTCGGCGGCATCCTGCTGCTGACCCTCTCCTTCACCGCCTGCCTGGACTTCTCGGTGCAGGCCTTCGGCGGCGACGTCAGCTTCTCGGCCGTCGCGGTGGTCTTCCTGACCGCCAACGCGGCCGGCTCGGCGATCCCCACCCCCGGCGGCATCGGCCCGGTCGAGGTCGCCCTGATCGGCGCCCTGACCGTCGCGGACGTCTCCCCCGCGGTCGCCACCCCGGCGGTCTTCCTCTACCGGGCGCTCACCTTCTGGCTACCGGTGCTGCCGGGCTGGATCTCCTACAACGTGCTCCAGCGCAGGAACGCGCTCTGAGCCGCCCCCGGACACGGGGAAGGGCCCGCCGGTCACCTTGGGAATCCAAGGCGCGGCGGGCCCTTCCCCGTGCGCGTCCTAGTAGACCGGCTTGTGCGGCTCGATCTGGTTCACCCAGCCGAGCACGCCGCCGCCCAGGTGGACGGCGTTGCCGAAGCCCGCGGCCTTGACCACGGCCAGCACCTCGGCCGAGCGCACGCCCGACTTGCAGTGCAGCACGATCTTCCGGTCCTGCGGCAGCTTCTCCAGCGCGTCGCCCATCAGGAACTCGTTCTTCGGGATCAGCACCGCGCCGGGGATGTTGACGATCTCGTACTCACCGGGCTCGCGGACGTCGATGAGGTAGATGTCCTCCTTGTCGTCCTGCCACTGCTTGAGCTGCTGCGAGGTGATGGTCGAACCGGCGGCGGCGGCCTGCGCCTCCTCCGACACGACGCCGCAGAAGGCCTCGTAGTCGATCAGCTCGGTGACCGTCGGGTTCTCACCGCAGACGGCGCAGTTCGGGTCCTTGCGGACCTTCACCTGGCGGTAGTTCATCTCCAGGGCGTCGTAGATCATCAGCCGGCCGAGCAGCGGCTCGCCGATGCCGGCCAGCAGCTTGATCGCCTCGTTGACCTGGATCGAGCCGATGGACGCGCACAGCACGCCCAGCACGCCGCCCTCGGCGCAGGAGGGGACCATGCCCGGCGGCGGGGCCTCCGGGTACAGGCAGCGGTAGCAGGGGCCGTGCTCGGCCCAGAACACGCTGGCCTGGCCGTCGAAGCGGTAGATCGAGCCCCACACGTACGGCTTGCCCAGCAGCACCGCGGCGTCGTTCACCAGGTAGCGGGTGGCGAAGTTGTCGGTGCCGTCGACGATCAGGTCGTAGCCGGCGAAGATCTCCATGACGTTGGAGTTGTCGAGGCGCTCCTCGTGCAGCACCACGTTCACGTACGGGTTGATCTCCTTGACCGAGTCACGGGCCGACTCCGCCTTGGAGCGGCCGACGTCCGACTGCCCGTGGATCACCTGGCGCTGCAGGTTCGACTCGTCGACCACGTCGAACTCGACGATGCCCAGCGTGCCGACACCGGCGGCGGCCAGGTACAGCAGGGCCGGCGAGCCGAGTCCGCCGGCGCCGACGCACAGCACCTTGGCGTTCTTCAGCCGCTTCTGCCCCGCCATGCCCACGTCCGGGATGATCAGGTGGCGGGAGTACCGGCGGACCTCGTCAACGGTGAGCTCGGCGGCCGGCTCGACCAGGGGTGGCAACGACACGGGGACTCCGATGGGTCTTGTTCGGGTGGCCAGGGCCAGCCTCGCTGCGGGTTGCTGCTCCGCCACTCGGGTGGCTGTCTAGGCCAACAGTGTCACGCGCCCCCGGTATTCCGAGACAGCCCGTCCGATGGGCGAGACGGGCGGCACCGGATCGTGGAACCCGCGGCCGGGCCCCCGGAAGGCGCCCCGAACCCGTGGTTGACGGGCCCGGGGCGCCGCGCGGGAGGCGCTCACACCCGGCAGGCCGTCTCCAGCCAGACGTCGCCCAGCGACTCCTCCAGCGGCACCTGCGTCCGCCATCCGAGACGGTCCCGGGCGGTGCGCACGTCCGCCTGCCGCCACGGCACCGGCTCGCCCGGCACCGCCCGGCCCTCCGGCCGGTGCCCCTCCGGCCGGTGCCCGGGCAGGTGGTGGCCCGGCAGGTGGTCGCCGCCCGCCCCGACGGCCTGCGCGGGCAGCAGGACCGGCCGGTTCTCCTCGACGATCTGCCCCTCGAAGCCCGAGGCCCGCACCAGCAGCTGGGCCGCGTCCCGGGCCCGGACGGCGTGCCCGCTGCCGATGTTGACCACCCCGGTGGCGGCCGACACCGCGGCCGCCTGGATGGCCCGCGCGACGTCCCGGACGTCCACGAAGTCCCGGAACCCGGACAGGTCCGGCATCCGCACCTGGTGCTCGTCCCGCTCCAGCGCCCGCCGCAGGCCCTCGGCCAGCCGCCCGAACAGCGAGGCGGTCGGCGCCCCCGGGCCCACCACGTCGAAGACCCGCAGCACCGCCGCGTCCAGCCCGGAGGCCAGCACCAGCTCCGTCCCGGCCAGCTTGGACACCCCGTACGGGCCGACCGGCCGCGGCTCGGCCTGCTCGGAGACCGGCACCCCGCCGGGCACCGGCCCGTACTCGGCGGCCGAGCCGACGTGCACCAGCCTGGCCGGCTCCCGGCAGCGCCGGATGGCCTCGCAGACCGTCGCGACGGCCAGCGTGTTCGACCGGATCAGGGTGCGCGAGCTGCCGTAGGTGGCGCCCGCGCAGTTGATCACCACCTGCGGCGCGACCGCGTCCAGGAACCGGGCCAGCGCGCCCGGGCTCCCGGTGGTCAGGTCGAAGCGGATGTCGGCCGAGTCGCGTCGGCCGAGCACCGTCACCTGCAACTCCTGGTCCATCAGCAGACGATCGGTGACCCGGCGGCCGATGAAGCCGTCGGCGCCCAGCAGCAGCACCCTCATCGGGGGCGTCCTTCCACGAAGCCAGCTCGGGACGACCTGGCGGAACGGATTCAACGAAGTTCAACGAACGGGACGGGAGCGGGAACCGTGAACCGGGCCCCGACAAACGTCGAACGGGGGGTGGCGAACGGGCGGACGGCGCTCACCGGTGCGAGCCGGCCCGGCCGAGCACCGCCCCGGCGTACGCCAGCAGCGCCGCCGCGACGGTGCCGCCGCCGAGCAGCCAGGCCTCCGGGGCGGAGCGCCCCAGGGCGAGCGGGCCGAGCACCGCGGCGGCCCCGGCCGACGCCCCCGCCGCGGCCGCCGCCGGCCGGCCGCACCGCGCCAGCAGCACCGGCAGCACCACCAGCAGGCCCAGCACGCCCTGCGCCGCCCACTGGGCGGGGCCGGCCCGCTCGGCCGCCAGGTGCAGCAGCCCGCCGCCGTGGCCCGGCCCGGGACGCGGGGCGACGACGGCCAGCACCGCCAGCGCGGCGAAGCTCAGCACCCCGAGCACCGCCAGGTGCAGGGCCAGCGCGACCGGGAGCACCGGCCGCATCCGGGCCCGGAACTCCGCCAGGGTGCCCGCCGCGCCCAGGTGGCCGCGGCCGAGCTGCCGGTACCAGCGGGCCGTCCGCTCGGCCGACCCGGCCGACACCGCCGCCGCCAGCACCAGCGCGACGGCCAGCGGGCGGTCCCCGCCCGGCACGGCCGGCGGGAGCAGCAGCAGCGCGGCCAGGCCCAGCCCGTGGCCCAGCGCCGCCGGCCGCAGCCAGGAGCCGGGGTACGGCCGGGGCATCGGCCCGGGCCCCAGCACCCCGGGCCCGGCACAGGGCGGGCCGGGCTCGGCCGGGGCCGGTGCGGTCAGCGCGGGCAGCAGCACCAGCGGGACGGCGGCGGGCAGCAGCACCGGCCAGCGCGGGCCGAGCGCGGCCGCCCCCGCGCAGGGCAGCGCGGCCAGCGCGGCGGCGGTCAGCGCGGCCCGGGCCGCGGCCCCGCCCGACCGCGGCTGCGCGGGCCCGGGCGGCGGCGGGCGGCGCGGCACCCGGGCGTACAACTCCTCGGCCAGCGAGAACAGGTCGGCGTGCCGGCAGCGGGCGGCGGCGTCCTGGCCGAGCCCGGCCTCCTCCAGCCCGGCGGCGATCTCCAGCGGGTCGACGGCGCGCTCGCACAGCTCCCGGTGCTCCGCCATCACCTCGCGCACCGGGTCCGCGCTGCCGCCGGGCAGGGGGCCGCCGGACATCAGCGGGCCTCCGCGAGTTCGGCCGGCCGCACGCCGCCGACCGCCGTGTCCCGGGCGCCGCCGTCCGGCGGAGTGCCGCCGCGCGGGCCGTCGGCCAGCCAGTACTCGGCGGGGCGGGCGAAGGGGCGCGGCGCCGGGACGCCCTCGCCGCCGCCCCCGCCGCCGGGGAAGGCCGGGTACTGCGAGACCAGCTCCAGGTAGATCTCCCGGAAGGCGCCGATCACCGGCTCCACGGCGAAGCGTTCCTGCGCCCGCAGCCGCCCGGCCAGACCGAGCCGGCCCCGCCGCTCCTCGTCGCGCAGCAGCGCCAGGCAGGCGCCGGCCAGGGCGCGCGGATCGCGGGCGGGCACCAGCAGCCCGGTCGGCCCGACCACCTCGCGGGCCACCCCGACGTCGGTGGAGACCACCGCCCGGCCGCTCAGCAGCGCGTCGGCGAGCAGCCGGGGGCTGCGCTGGGAGAGTCCCGAGAAGACCGCCACCGTGCCCGACTCCCAGGCCCCGGCCAGCGAGCGGGGCCGCCCCGCGAACTCCACCGCGGGCGCCACTCCCAGCCGCTCGGCCACCGCCGCGCAGTGCGCCCGGTAGCCGGGCGCCGCCTCCTCGCCGTACACCACCAGCCGGGCGCCGGGCAGGTCGGCGCGGACCCGGGCGAAGGCGTGCAGCGCCAGCTCCGGGTCCCGGCCCGGCTCCAGCGCGCCCGCCCACACCAGGGTCGGCGCCGCGGGTTCCGGCCCGGCGGCCGGGCGGTCCACCGCCGGGGTGCCCTCGTACACCACCCGGGTGCGCGCCGGATCGGCCCCGCAGCGGCGCTGCCACTGCTGGTCGTGGGCGCTGCCCGGGGTGAGTATCGCGGCCCGCCGGTACGTCTCCTCGGTGAGCGCCCGGAAGAAGGACAGCAGCAGGGCGCGGACCGGCCACCGGTACGGCGCCTCGCGGTAGCCGAGGTACTGCTCGCGCAGGTGCAGTCCGTGCTCGGTGACCACGAACGGCACCCCGTGCAGGTGCCGGGCCACCAGGGCGGGCAGCGCGGCCGGGCCGCCGCCGACCACGTGGCACAGGTCGACCGCGCCGAGGCCGCCGGGGCCGGTGCCGTACCAGGGCGCGGACAGCGGGCGCAGGCACTGTTCCAGCAGGTCGGCCGCGACCAGCACGTCGCAGACCAGCGGCTGCCCGGCCGAGGTGTCCGCGCCGGGCAGCCGCCAGGTCCGCTCCAGCAGCCGGCGGGCGTGCGCGGAGGCCAGGAAGGCGGGCAGCGTGCCGTCCTCCCGGGCGAGCGCGGCCAGCCGGTACAGCCCCGGCCCGAAGCCCGCTCTCTCCCCGGGCAGCACCAGGGCCCGCACCAGCTGTTCGTACGCCCCGGCGTACCGGCGTCTGCGCGGCGCGCGCGGTGCCCGGCCGCCCGGCGCCAGCTCGTACGCGCCGCGCCAGGCGGGCGACAGCCGCTCCGCCGCGCCCGGCTGTTCCGGGCCGGTGAGCAGGTACCGCTCGAACCCGTGCTCCGGCAGGCCCTCGGCGAGCCGGTCGCACCAGCCTCCGGTACCACGGCGGGGATGCGGACGGGCACCCTCGGTGAGCAGGGCAACGCGCACGGGAGACCTCCGGGGCAGAGCGGATTCGCTGGGCGGGACCACGGACGGACCGACGGGTGCCCGGGCGGCCCGGGCAGTGGCCCGGGGTGCCCCCGTACGGCGGCGGGGACGGTCGGGGCCGGGGAGTCCGGTCGGCCGGGGCCGGCGCCGCGGTGCCTCCGGGCGGCCCGGTCGCGGACGCGCCGCGTTCCGTTCCCCCGGGCGCCCGCTCCGGCGGTCGGGCCCGACCCGCCGGGACCTCGGCCGCGACCGCCCTCCGGTTCCTCCGGCGGCCGCGACTCCCCCACACCTGTTCGGTCCGACAGCAGAAAGGTAGGACCGGCCCGGGCCGATCCATCGGTCACATGCCTGCCTGCCACCTGATCGAGTGAACCGACGTGACCTCGACCGGGACCAGGGCGTTACCGGGCGGTATGCGCGGCCGCCCGCGCGGCCCCGCCCGGGCGCGCGGTCGGCCCGCCACGGCACGCGCTCAGCCCCTGGTCCGCGCCCGGCCCGCCGTGTGCGCCCGGGCCGTGGTCCGCGCTCAGCCCGCGGTGTGCGCGATCAGCTCCCGCACCGCGCGGGCGACCTCGTCGGGGTGCTCCATCATCGCCACGTGCCCGGACTCCGGCAGCACCAGCAGCCGGGCGTCCGGGAAGGCCGCGCAGGCGCGGCGGGCCGAGCGGTAGGAGACCAGCTTGTCGCGCAGCCCGTACACCAGCAGCACCGGCGCCTCGACCCGCTCGGCCTGCCGCCACAGCGCCTGGTCGCCGCGCTCGGTGTACGCCGAGACGATGCCGCGGGCCGAGCCGACCAGCGCCTGCATCGCGTGCGGCACCTCCAGCCGGCGCCGGTACTCGGCCACCGCCTCGGCCCGGGCCGCCGGGCTCAGACTGCCCGGGTCGCCGTAGACCAGCCGCAGCAGGTCCTCGGTGGCCGCCTCGGCGTCGCGCCCGCCCGCGGACAGCCGGCGCAGCACCGCGGGCACCCCGGGCACCGCGAGCAGGGCGGTCGGCCAGGCGGAGTGCTGCGGGGGCAGCTCGGGCAGGGCCGGGGAGACCAGGGTGAGGCTGCGCACCAGGTCCGGGCGCAGCGCCGCCAGCCGGACGGCGACCGCGCCGCCCAGCGAGTTGCCGAACAGGTGGACCGGGCCGCGGCCGGAGGCCTCCAGGTAGCCGATCACCGCGCGGACGTGGCCGGAGACGGTGAGGTTGCCGTCGGTGGGCGGGTGGGAGCGGCCGAAGCCGGGCAGGTCCACGGCCTCGCCGTCGACCTGCCCGCCGAGCCGGTCCATCAGGGCCTCCCAGTTGGCGGCCGAGCCGCCGAGGCCGTGCACGAAGAGCCCGGGCTCGCGCCCGTCGGCGGCGCCGTCGACGGCGGGACGGTGCACCGCGAGCACCGCGCCGGGGACCTCGACCGTACGTACCTGCTGCTCAGCGCTGCTCATGGTGGACGATGGTAGTGAGCCCGCCCCGGGAACCCCGGGGTGGTCCGGCCGCCGGCCGCCTCCGTTCCACCACTGCCGAGGCCGAGGTCAGCGCCGTATTGTGGGCTCCTGACAACCAGGCCGATCGTCTTTTCTCGCCTTCGCCGAACGCGGACGCGGTTACCGAAAAGTAGAATCGGCCATCTTGCCAGCCGCGAACAGACCCCGAAGTGAGGAGCGCCGTGACGGCCATCCAGGAGGCGCAGGAGCGCCCGCGCGGTGCCCGCCTGCCGCGAAGCGCCCGCCGTGAACAACTGCTCGGTGCCGCCCAGGAGGTGTTCGTCGCGCAGGGCTACCACGCGGCCGCCATGGACGACATCGCCGACCGCGCCGGGGTGAGCAAGCCGGTGCTCTACCAGCACTTCCCCGGGAAGCTGGAGCTGTACCTGGCGCTGCTGGACAAGCACTGCGACGCCCTGGTCGAGTCGACCCGCGAGGCGCTGTCGGCGACCACCGACAACAAGCAGCGGGTGGCCAACACCATGGAGGCGTACTTCAACTACGTCTCCAGCGAGTCCGGCGCCTTCCGGCTGGTCTTCGAGTCGGACCTGACCAACGAGCCGGCCGTGCGCGAGCGGGTCGAGCGGGCCTCCGAGGCGAGCGCGACGCTCGTCAGCAAGGTGATCCAGGAGGACACCGACCTGCCGGAGGCGGAGTCCAAGCTGCTCGCCGCCGGGGTCTGCGGCCTGGCCCAGATCACCGCCCGGTACTGGCTGTCGCAGGGCCTGGCGATCCCCCGCGACGAGGCGGTCCGGCTGGTCGCCAGCCTGTCCTGGCGCGGTCTGAAGGGCTTCCCGATGCACCCGGGCGAGCAGTCCGGCGAGGGCACCGCCCACCAGGGCTGATCCGCCGACCTTCGCCGGGCCGGGGATCCGGTGCTCTATGGTGAAGCCGTACGGCGCGGTCGCCGCGAACGCTTGTCCCAGGCGGTCCGGTGCCCGTGCGTGGAGGCTGCAACCCCGGAGGGACGGAAGCCGTGGAGGTCAAGATCGGCGTGCAGAACGCGCCCCGCGAGATCGTGATCGAGAGCTCGCAGACTGCCGATGAGGTCCAGAGCGCGGTCGCGAAGGCGCTGGAGGGCTCGGAGAAGATCTTCGCGCTGTCCGACGAGCACGGCCGTCGCATCATCGTCCCGGCCGAGCGCCTGGCGTACGTGGAGATCGGCGAGTCGGCCGCCCGCAAGGTCGGCTTCGGCACCGCCTGAGGCGCCGCAGCACAGCATCGTCCGGTGCCCCGTTCCCGCGAGGGAGCGGGGCACCGTCGTGTCCGGGGGCGCTGTGGCCCGTGGGGCTCCGTCGCGTGTACGAGCGGGTGGGGCGGGGTACGGCGAGGGTGCGGCGCCGGTGCCGCACGCCCGTCCCCCCGGGAGGCAGCCTTGCTGGTCGAGTCGATCGTCTTCGCCCTCGTCGGCCTGGTCACGGGCGGCACGGCCCTGCTGGCCCGCCCGGCGTACTTCCGGGCCGCCCGGGCCCTGGTCCTGGGCACCGCGCTGGCGGCGGCGCTGGTCGGCGGGGTGGTCGCGCACTTCAGCGTGGACGGCCGCCAGCCCGCGGTGTCCGTCGCGGCCGCGGCGGTGGCCTCGGGCGTGCTCACCTCGCTGCTGGCCCGGCCGGACCTCGCCGCGGGGCGCGCCCCGGCCCACCGGCACCACCCCCACCGGCCCGGCACCCACCGCGCGGCGCGGCGGCACCGGGCGGCCTGAGCACCCCCGGTAGGTCGCGGGCCGCTAGGAGGCCAGGCCGAGGGCGGCCATCCGCTTGGTGTGCGCCTCGGTGATCCGGTTGAACATCTTGCCGACCTCGACCAGGTCGAAGCCCTGCACCTGGACGCCGCCGACCAGCAGGTTGGACAGCGCGTCGCGCTCGGCGACCACCCGCTGGGCCTGGCTGAGCGCCTCGCCCATCAGCCGCCGGCCCCACAGGGCGAGCCGGCCGCCGGCCCGCGGGTCGGCCTCGATCGCCTGGCGGACCTTGTCGACGGCGAACTGGGCGTGGCCGGTGTCGGACATGACGCTCAGCACCAGGTCGCGGGTGTCGTCGTCCAGCCGGACGGCCACCTCGCGGTAGAAGTCGGTCGCGATGGCGTCGCCGACGTAGGCCTTGACCAGGCCCTCCAGCCAGTCCGAGGGCGCCGTCATCCGGTGGAACAGCTCCAGCGGCTCGACGAACGGCCGCATCGCCTCCTGCGGGTCGGCGCCGACCTCGGCGAGCCGGTCGTGCAGCCGCTGGTAGTGCTGGAACTCGGCGGAGGCCATCCGGGCCAGCGCCGCCTTGTCGGCGAGGTCGGGCGCCAGCTTGGCGTCCTCGGCGAGCCGCTCGAAGGCGCTCAGCTCGCCGTACGCGAGCGCGCCGAGCAGGTCGAGCACCGCCGCCCGGTAGCCGGGGTCGGCCGAGCACGCGGCCCAGTCCCCGATCGAGCCGGCCGCCGCGTCCTGCGTCTCACCATGGGTCTCCATGACCCGCAACTTTAGTCCCGCCCGCCTGTCCGCCCCACCACCAGGCACGCCCGGGTGACCGCCCGGACCGGCCGCTCCGGTGGCAGTTGCCGGGGGCAATGTCAGACGCGTCACGTGTTCGAGTCGTCGCCTGACTGTATGGTGGTACGGAGCCCGTCGTGTTCGCATGGTGTCACCGCCGTCTCGGTACCCCGCGCGAACCCTCCGTAGCGGCACCGTCCAACCGGACGTGTCCGCACCGGTGGCACGGGTACTCACGTACGCGGATGCCCGGTCGGAGAGCCGATCGGCTCCGACCATGGCTTGGACCTCAAGCCTTGGCACCGCATCAGTGGCCGAGCGAGGGCCGCCGAGACCACGCCCCGAGGCGGAGGTCCCGCGCAGGTCCCTCACGGGAATCCTCCCCGACGCCGCCGGCGACGCGCCCCGCACCGGGCAGCGCGCACCGGCCGGCCGCAGGGACCGGCGCGGTTGTGCGTCCGCGCAGCTGTACCAGGGCCGTCCAGGCCCGTAGACAGCCGCGCGGCTGCCCGCCCGCCGCTCGCTCTCGGCCCTTTCGAAAACGGAAGAGGCAGCACCCTGTCCACCACCGCTGAACCCATCAAGACGACCTTCCGGGACCTGGGGATCCTCCCGGAGACCGCCGAGGCACTCGAGTCCGTCGGCATCGTCCACCCCTTCCCCATCCAGGAGATGACCCTCCCGGTCGCGCTGACCGGCCACGACGTCATCGGCCAGGCCAAGACCGGCACCGGCAAGACCCTCGGCTTCGGCCTCCCGCTGATCGAGCGGGCCATCGTGCGCGCCGACGTGGACGCGGGCCGGGCGACCGAGGAGCAGCTCTCCGACTTCCCGCAGGCGCTGATCGTCGTCCCGACGCGCGAGCTCTGCACCCAGGTCACCAACGACCTGCAGACCGCCGGCAAGGTCCGCAACGTCCGCGTGCTCGCGGTCTACGGCGGCCGGGCGTACGAGCCGCAGGTCGAGGCGCTCAACAAGGGCGTCGACATCGTCGTCGGCACCCCGGGCCGTCTGCTGGACCTCGCCGGGCAGAAGAAGCTGAACCTGTCGAAGGTCCGCGCGCTGGTCCTGGACGAGGCCGACGAGATGCTCGACCTGGGCTTCCTGCCCGACGTCGAGAAGATCATCACCATGCTGCCGGCCAAGCGGCAGACCCTGCTGTTCTCGGCCACCATGCCGGGCCAGGTCATCAGCCTCGCCCGCCGGTACATGAGCCAGCCGACCCACATCCGGGCCGCCGCCCCGGACGACACCGGCGCGACCGTCGCCAACATCGAGCAGCACATCTTCCGTGCGCACTCGCTGGACAAGGTCGAGATGGTCTCGCGCATCCTGCAGGCCGACGGCCGCGGGCTGGCGATGATCTTCTGCCGCACCAAGCGCACCGCCGCCGACGTCTCCGACCAGCTGACCCAGCGCGGCTTCGCGGCCGGCGCGGTCCACGGCGACCTCGGCCAGGGCGCCCGCGAGCAGGCCCTGCGGGCCTTCCGCAACGGCAAGGTCGACGTGCTGGTCTGCACCGACGTCGCGGCCCGCGGCATCGACGTCGAGGGCGTGACCCACGTCATCAACTACCAGTGCCCCGAGGACGAGAAGACCTACCTGCACCGGATCGGCCGCACCGGCCGGGCCGGCGCCTCCGGCACCGCCGTCACCCTGGTCGACTGGGACGACATCCCGCGCTGGCAGCTCATCAACAAGGCGCTGGACCTGTCGTTCAACGACCCGGAGGAGACCTACTCCACCTCGGCGCACCTGTACGAGCTGCTGAAGATCGCGCCGGGCACCAAGGGCATCCTGCCGCGCTCGGAGCGCACCCGCGCCGGGCTCAACGCGGAGGAGGTCGAGGACCTCGGCGAGACCGGTGGACGCGGTGCCCGCGCACCCCGCGGCGGTCGCGGTGGGCGCGGCGGCCAGGGCGGCTCGGACCGTCCGGGCGCCGGCTCCGGCTCCGACCGTCCGGGCTCCGACCGTCCGGGCTCCGGCGCGGCCGAGGCCGAGGAGCAGAAGCCGCGCCGCAACCGTGAGCGCCGCCGCACCCGTCGGGGCGCGGCGGTCGGCACCGAGGGCGAGGCCGTCGCCGGCGTGACCGAGGCCGCCGCGGCGGCTCCGGCCGTCGAGGGCGCCGAGGGCGAGGCCGCGCCGCGCCGTC